>CAMIZH010000010.1 GCA_946403255.1 uncultured Peptoniphilaceae bacterium
TTTACACAGCACTATTATCACTAATAGTCTGGTGAGCTCTTACCTCACCTTTTCATCCTTACCTTTGCAGGCGGTAATTTTCTGTTGCACTAGCCTTAGGGTCGCCCCCACTGGTCTTTCACCAGCATCCTACTCTATAGAGCGCAGACTTTCCTCATCTTAATTAAAAGATGCGATTGACCAACTTACTTGCCTCTAACTATTTTACTACTATAACTACAAATTTTCAACCTTTACTTCAAAAGCATTAGTATCAATTATATTTGTAACAATTTCAAAGTTCTTACTAAGTTCTGATGCCACCTTATTAAGAACTAATTTTTCTCCATTAAAATGAGAAATGTCCATTAAAGTAATATTATTTTCATAGGCATATTGAGCATCATGATGTTTTATATCTCCAGTTATATATAAATCTACATCTTTTTTTATAGCATCATCTATCATAGAACTTCCACTTCCACCACAAACTGCAATTTTTTTAATATTATTTTTTATATCTCCATAAATTCTAATATTAGAATAATTTAATTTTTCAGAAAGTTCTAAATATATGTCCTTTAATAATTTCTCTTTTTCTAAATATCCAACTTTACCAATCATATATCCACTATCGGCCATAGAAAGGCCTTCTATCTCATTTAAACCAATCACTTCACATAATACGTCATTTACACCATTTTCTGCAATATCAAGGCTTGTATGAGCTGAATATATTGATATATTATTTTTTATAGCTTTAATTATTATTTTTCCAATATAAGTATTTTCATCAATAGATTTTAATCCTGAAAAAAACATTGGATGATGAGTTATGATAAGTTTAGAATCATTTTTTATTGCCATATCAATTACTTTGTCAGTTAAGTCTAAAGCAATAGTTACAGAACTTGTTTCTCCATTTAAATTTATTTGTGCTCCAGAGTTATCCCAAGTTTCTTGATACTCTAATTTAGCCCAATTATTCATAAAATCAATTATATCCAAAACTTTATATTTCATTTAAAAGCTCCTTACAATTATTTATAAATATTTCAACTTCTTTTATCTTATTATCAACCTTATTTAAATCACAACTTTTTTTTAAGTTATCTATTAACATTTTATTATATTCAATTCTATTTTCTAAATAAGAATATATTATTTCATCTCTTCTATTATATGGAATTTCTGGAACTTCAAAAAATATATTTTCTTTTTCAATATTTTTTCCAGTATACTTTGCCACTATAATTTCAAAATATTTTCTATCTTCAAAAACAATTTTTTCATCTATAATTTCAAATCCATTATTGACTAAAAATTCTCTTAACTCTTTTTTCGCTTGCATTGGTTGAAGTATTAACTTATCTAAATTTATGGCAATATCCCAAGAGTCTTTTATTATTTCACTAATTAAAAGACCACCCATTCCTGCAATGATTGCAATATCTACTTCTGATATACTTAAAACTTCAAGCCCTGGTCCAATTCTATTTATTATTTTATCTTCATTTTTATACTCTTTTGTAAGCTCCACACTTTTTAAAAGTGAGTTTTTACTTATATCTGATGATATTACAAAATCAGATATTTCTTCATTTACGATAAAATTTGGCACAAATCCATGATCTGTGCCAATATCTGCTACTTTTTTATTTTTATCAATAAAGCCTACTATAGTACCTAGTCTTTTTGAAAGTTCTATCATTCTAAGAAATCCTTTAGTTTTTTTGATCTACTTGGATGACGTAGTTTTCTAAGTGCTTTAGCTTCAATTTGTCTTATTCTCTCACGAGTTACATCAAATTCTTTACCAACTTCTTCAAGAGTTCTTGCTCTACCATCTTTAAGACCAAATCTTAAAGTTAATACTTTCTTTTCTCTTTCAGTAAGTGATTCTAAAACATCATCTAATTGTTCTTTTAACATTGTAAAAGTTGCCGCATCTGATGGTGATAAAATTTCATCATCAGGTATAAAATCACCTAAGTGAGAATCTTCTTCTTCTCCAATTGGAGTTTCTAAAGATACTGGTTCTTGTGCAATTTTTTGAATTTCACGAACTTTTTCAACATCTATACTCATTTCCTTTGCAATTTCCTCTGGAAGTGGATCTCTACCTAAATCCTGTACAAGTTGTCTTTGAACTCTAACAAGTTTATTTATAGTTTCAACCATATGAACTGGAATCCTAATAGTTCTAGCTTGGTCTGCTATTGCTCTTGTTATAGCTTGTCTTATCCACCAAGTTGCATAAGTTGAAAATTTAAATCCTTTTTTATAATCAAATTTTTCAACAGCTTTCATAAGACCTAAATTACCTTCTTGAATTAAATCAAGAAAACTCATACCACGTCCTACATATCTTTTTGCAATAGAAACAACAAGTCTTAAGTTGGCTTCTGCTAGTTCTTGTTTAGCATCTTCATCGCCAGCTTCCATTCTTTTAGCTATTTCAACTTCTTCTGGTCCAGTTAAAAGAGGAATTTTACCAATCTCTTTTAAATACATTCTTACTGGATCGTCTACACTGATTCCTTTTGGAACACTAAGATCTTCCTTTGAAGCATCCTCTTCTTCTCCATTAGATTCTAGTATTTTCTTTTCGATTTTATCGTCATCTAATAGTTCTATACCTGACTTTTCAAAATCACTATATAAACTATCCATTTCATCGCTTTGCATTGGGATATCATCTAACGCATCAATTATCTCATCGTAAGTTAAAGTTCCCCTTTTCTTACCGCTTTGCATTAAGCTTTTTATTATGCGTTCTTTTGACTCTGGTTTATTGCCATCAACTTTCAGATGCGCATCTGTCATATTAAAGACCCCCTATTGAGAAATTTTTAGTTTTGTATTTAATTCATTTAATTTGTTAATAAGCTCTTTTATCCTAAGGATATCTTCATTGGCTAAGGTTTTTTTATCAAGGGAATGAATCTCTTGTAAAATCTCATTTCTATCAAATTCCAATTGTTCCTTATTTATTGTACTGATTAATTCTTCAATTACTCTTTCTGAATTAACAATATCAATTTTTACACTTTTTAACTTATTCATGAATAAATCATCTATTAATTTCTTTTCTTCTAAACTATTTATTATATCAACGTCTTCATGATTTTCAAAGCAATAATTTAACTCTTCAAAAATTATTCTACAATTCATACTTTTAAACTCATGTGGTTTTATACGATTTAGTATAAATTCAAAATTTGATTCGCTTTCTATTGCGTATCTTATGATTTGCATTTCTGCTTTTTGACGTGCTTCTATAAACTTGCTATCTTTTTGAATTGGTACTTCCCTATTTATATTTGTTTCTTTCAATTTAAACCTATTGTTGTTTAATAAAATAGAAACATAACTAGATATCGCATCTTTAGAAACACCATATTGTCTAGCTACTTTATCTATATATACATCTTGTTCAATAGGATTTTTTACTCTTGAAAGGATTTTTGCTGCTTCACTTGTAAATCCACTTAAGCCTTCTGATGTGTCTAAATTAAAGTTTTCTTTAACTTTCAATATTTTATAATCTAAATAGTTATAACCTTCTTTTAGCTCTACTTCAAAGTTGAATTTACCATATTTTTTTATATAATCATCTGGATCTAGTCCATCTCTTAAATTTACAATTTTAGGAGAAATATTTTTTGTAATTAAAACATCGATAGCTCTACTAGCTGCTTTGAATCCAGCATTATCACCATCGTAGCAAATATATACTTCTTCCCCATATCTCTTTATAAGCTCTGCTTGGTCTTCTGTCAGTGCAGTTCCAAGGCTTGCTACACTATAATTTATACCACTTTGGTACAAAGATATAACATCAAGATATCCTTCTACTAAAATAATTTTTTTTCTATCTGACTCTTTTGATATTAAATTTAAATTATATAAGTTTTTTCCCTTGTTAAAAACAATTGTATCTCTAGTATTTAAATACTTTGGCAATGAATCATCTAGGACTCTTCCACCAAAACCTATAACTCTAGATTTATAATCAATTATTGGAAACATTATTCTATTTCTAAACCTATCTATATAATTACCATTTTTAGTTTTAGTTATAAGATTAAATTCTTCAAGTTCACTATCATTAAAATTTAAAGATTTTAAATGCTTATATAAACTATCCCAAGAATCTTCAGCATATCCTATTGCAAATTTTGTTATAGTCTTACTATCTAATCCACGATTTGCTAAATATCTATAAGCTCTTTGAGTTTTTCTTAAATTATTAAAATAAAATTTAGCCGTTTCTTTATTAGCACTATATGCACGTTTTTTCTTCTCTACTAATTCTTTATTAACATTTGAATTTTGTTGAAGTTCTACATTATATTTATCTGCTAAAAATTTAACCGCTTCTCTAAAACCTAAATTTTCCCTTTTCATTATAAATGTGATTTGGTCTCCACCTACTCCACATCCAAAGCAATGAAAAATCTTTTTTTGTTCGGACACAGAAAAAGAAGGAGTCTTCTCACCATGAAAAGGACATAGTCCAGTGTAGTTACTCCCACTCTTTTTAAGATCTACATATCCAGAAATTACATCTACAATATCAGCTCTATCTCTGATTTCATTTAAAACTTCATCATTTATAATATAGGACATCTTATCACCCTAATTATTTCCAACCTTTCGGAATATACAACTCTTTCCATTTCTCAATTGCATATATATCTGTCATGCCTGCAATATAATCACAAACTATATCTTCTTTTATATATTCTATATCGTCATATACCTTTAATTTTTCTTTTGGTATTTTATCTATATTTTTACAATAATATTCAAATAATGTAGTTATTAAACATTCTATTTTATCAGACTCAGATTTTACAATATTACTTAAATATACATTTTTAAACATATATTGTCTAAGTTCTAAAGTTGCAGTTCCAACTTTTTCTTCCATTTCAACAAAATTTTTATGATAACTATTATTTATTATTGAATTTATCATTGTATTAATTCTTTTTGAATGAGTATCTCCAAGTATTTCTATTAAATCCTTTGGTAAATCCTCTTTACTTATAATTCCTGCTCTTATAGCATCATCAATATCATGATTTATATAAGCTATTCTATCTGCATATTTTATAATTTTACCTTCAAGTGTACTAGCAGTATTTTCTCCAGAATGATTTAATATACCATCGCGAACTTCATAAGTTAAATTAAGTCCCTTTCTAGTTTCACTACTACCACTTTCAAGAAGATCTACAACTCTCAATGATTGTTCATAATGTTTAAATCCATTTGGATGTAACTTATTAAGAACCGCCTCTCCACTGTGCCCAAAAGGAGTATGACCTAAATCATGACCTAGGGCTATAGCTTCAATTAAATCTTCATTTAGCTCTAAAGCTCTAGCTATAGTTCTTGCTATTTGAGATACTTCAAGGGTGTGAGTTAGTCTAGTTCTAAAGTGATCTTTTTCTGGCGATATAAATACTTGTGTCTTATGTTTCAATCTTCTAAAAGATTTAGAATGCAATATTCTATCTCTATCCCTTTGAAATTCAGTACGTATTTCACATTTTTCTTCAAATTCTTGTCGACCAATGCTATTATCCGAAAAAGTTGCCTTTTCAAAAAGCATAAGATGTTCAAGATTTTCTCTTTTCTCTCTTAGAATCACTTTCTCACCTCTTTATATTTTTAAAGCTTATTCTTCTCCATATATTCAATTATAAGTTCTGCTGTTTCTTCTATAGCTTTATTAGATACATCAATTACAATACAACCAAGTTCATCCATAACTTGATTTGAATAATTAAGTTCTTCTCTAATTCTATCTAGATTTGCATATTTTGCTCCACCTGCAAGACCTAAAGATTTAAGTCTTTCTTCCCTTATTGAAATTAATTTTTCCGTATTACAAGTAAGTCCTATAACTCGTTTTACATCTTTTTCATAAACTTCATCTGGAACAGGTACTTCTGGTACTAATGGCACATTTGCAACTTTATATAATTTATTTGCAAGATACATTGATAATGGAGTTTTTGAAGTTCTAGATATACCAACTAAACATATATCCGCTTTCTTCGCTCCTCTTGGATCTTTACCATCATCATATTTAACTGCAAACTCAATAGCTTCAACCTTTTTAAAGTAGTTTTCATCTAGTCTTCTAATAAGTCCTGGCTCACGAAGTGGTGGATATCCTAGTAAATCTTCTAATTGATCCATAGGTCCGCCCATTACATCTACAGTATGAAGATCTAATTCTTTCGCTTTACACTCTATAAAATCTCTAGTTTCCTGAACAACATTTGTATATACAATTAAACTTTTTTTATGTTTACTCGCTTCTTCTAATATAGGTTCAATTTGTTCTACACTATTGTGGTAAGGATATCTTTTAATTTCATAATTATATGACTCAAATTGTTTTACACTACTTTTAGCTATTAACTCACCAGTTTCTCCAACAGAATCTGAGATAACATATATTACTACTGCATTATTATCCATAATTTCCTCCACTACATATCTTCTTTAGCAAGCTCAACAAAAATTCTATTTACATTTGTTTTTGTAAATCTTCCTACTACTTTTAATTTATTTGGGTTACCATTTTGAACAGTTACTACTGGAAGAGAGTCTACTCCTCTTTCTTCTATTTTTAAAGCTGCATCTAAAACACTATCTTCTGCCTCAACATAAATAATATTTGGCATTCTAGTCATAATAAGTCCAACAGGAGTATTGTTTAAATCAATTTTACCCATAGCCGTTCTTAGTAAATCTTTTCTAGAAACAACTCCTGCAAGATACCCTTCATTTGTTATAAAAACAGAACTCATATTTTCTAAAAATAATCCCACTATAACATCATAGATAGAACTATTTTCATCCATAACAACTGGAAGGCTCATAGTGTCTTTTACTTTCATACTTTTAACTTTTTGAGAAAAAACAGACAATTCAGATTTTCCAGTATAGAAATAACCAACTTTTGGCCTTGCTCCAAGCATATTGACCATAGTTAATATAGCTAAATCTGGGCGAATAGTCGCCCTTGATAGATTTAACTTATTTGCAATATCATCACCTGTTATAGGTCCATTTTCTTTTACAATATCAATTATTTCAAGTTGCCTTTTATTAAAATCCAAATTTTCACCATCTTCTTTTAATCAGTAACTATCTTTTCTATATTTAATATATTTTTAACAACTTCATCTATACTTGAAAGCATAGCAAGTCTGTTATTTTTAATATCTATATCATCAACAATTACCATAATATTATCGAAATATTCATTTATTGGTTCTATTAATAGACTAAGTGTATCCATTGCTTCTTTGTAAGATTTTTTATCTACTAACACTATAAATCTTGGAAGTATTTCTTCAGCTTTTTTATGAAGTTCTTTTTCCGCATCTTCGCTTAACAGTTCTTCTTTAAAAGCAACACCTTCAGATTTTTTAGCAAGATTATGAAGTCTATTTAAAGATTCTACTAATTTATCAGTATCATTTTCTTTAAAGTATTCATTTAACTCTTCACATTTTTTAAATATATTAGTTACATTATCTTCTGTAGATAATATTGAATCAATAATGTCATATCTAATATTCTCATCTTGAAGCATATTTTTAATTCTTCCCTTTAAGAATTCTAAAATTGATTCTTTAACTTTATTATAATCAAATACAAGAGTCATTTCTTCTGTATAAACATAAAGTGCATAATCAACTATTTCAGAGAGTGAAATTTCCCACTTATTATTATTAATAATATTTATAATACCAATTGCTGAACGTCTTAATGCAAATGGATCTTGTGATCCTGTTGGAATAAGTCCTATTGCAAAAAGTCCAACTATTGTATCAATTTTATCTGCAATTGCAAGAATTGAACCTGTTGTAGATTTTGGAAGTGAATCTTTAGAATGTCTTGGTAAATATTGTTCATATATTGCTTGTGAAACAATTTTAGATTCTCCAGATTTTTCAGCATAAATTTTTCCAATAGCTCCTTGAAGTTCTGTAAATTCTTGAACTGTTTTTGTATTAAGATCTGCTTTTGAAAGATAAGCCGCTCTTTCTAGAGCTTCAATAGTTTCATCAGCTACTTCTAAATATTCACCTATTTTTGCTGATAAAGTTCCTATTCTTATAGATTTATCATACATAGTTCCTAATTTATCTTGGAACATAACACCTTTTAATTCTTCAACATAATCTTCAAGTGGTCTTGAAACATCATCACGGTAGAAGAATTTAGCATCTTCAAGTCTTGCTTCAAGAACTTTTTCATTTCCTGATACTACAATTTCTTTATATTCTTCATTACCATTTCTAATAGTTATAAAATATGGTAATAATTCACCCTTTGCATCATGTACAGGAATATATCTTAAATGATCTCTCATAGGAGTTGTTATAACATCCTTTGGAAGTTCTAAATACTCATCTTTGATTCTTCCCATAATTGGTGTTGGGTATTCTACTATATATGTTAACTCTTCTAATAAATCTTCATCTTCATAAAGTTCTCCACCTAATGATTTAGCAAGTTTATTAGAACCGTATTTTATAATTTCACGTCTTTTTGTTTGATTTAAAATAACATAATTTTCTTCAAGAAGTTTTTCATAATTATCTACATGATCAACAACAATATTTGAAGACCCTAAGAATCTATGTCCTCTTGTTACATTTCCAACAGGAATATTTTCAAAATCAAACTCAACAATTTTATCATTTAAAAGTGAAATAACCCATCTAATTGGTCTAGCGAATTTAATATTCTTTCCGCCCCACTTCATATTTTTAGGGAAGTTAATATCTTTAATCAGTGTAGGAATGTTTTCTGATAAAATTTTCTCTACAGATTCTCCCTTTTTATGAATATTTGCATAAACATATTCTTCGCCTTTTAATTCTTTTATTTCAATATCTGAAAGCTCAATTCCTTGAGACTTCATAAAGCCAATAAGTGGTTTTGTTGGCTCATTATTTTCATCAAAAGATATTTTTTTTGAAGGTCCTTTTGAAACTATATCAAGATCATTTTGATATAGTGAAATTTCATCTACTATAACAGTAAGTCTTCTAGGAGTTGCATAAACTTCTACATCTCCAAAATCAATTTCGTTTTCTTTTAAAAGTTTTGCTGTTTTATCTTTAAGTTGAGAAAGTGCTATTTCTACAAATCTAGCTGGTAATTCTTCAACTCCAATTTCAAGTAAATATCTATTCATGATCAGCACCTACCTTGTCTTTTAATGGATATCCCATTTCTTCTCTTTCTTTTAAAAATGCAACTGCTACAGCTTTAGCAAGATTTCTAACTCTTGAAATATAGCTAGTTCTTTCTGAAACTGATATAGCACCTCTTGCATCTAAAACGTTAAAAGCATGAGAACATTTTAAAACATAGTCATATGCTGGTAATACTAGTCCTTTTTCTATAACTCTTTCAGATTCTTTTTCATATGTTGTAAATAGACCTTTAAGCATATCAATATCAGCTGTATCAAAACTATAAACAGATTGTTCATATTCAGCTTTTTTAAATATATCTCCATAAGTTAAATCTTTATTCCATTTAATATCATAAACAGAATTTACATCTTGTAGATACATAGCTATTCTTTCAAGTCCATAAGTAAGCTCTGCTGACTCAAGTTCACAGTTTACTCCCCCAACTTGTTGGAAATAAGTAAATTGAGTAACTTCCATTCCATCTAGCCATACTTCCCAACCAAGTCCCCAAGCTCCTAAAGTTGGTGATTCCCAGTTATCTTCTACAAACCTTATATCATGTTTAAGAGTATCAATCCCAATAGCTTTTAAACTATCTAAATATAATTCTTGAACATTTTCTGGTGCTGGCTTTAATATAACTTGCATTTGATGATGTTGGTATAATCTATTTGGATTATCTCCATATCTACCATCAGCAGGTCTTCTAGATGGCTCAACATAAACTGTTCTCCAACTTTCAGGTCCTAAAGCTCTAAGAAAAGTTGAAGGATTCATAGTTCCTGCTCCCTTTTCAACGTCGTATGGTTGCATCATGACACAACCTTTTTCTTTCCAATATGTTTGTAGTGTTTGTATTAAATCTTGGAAATACATCTGTTTCCCCCTTAAATTATATAAGACTTAGAGAATTAAATTCCCTAATCTCAAGATTGTATTTAATGTATTCTAAAACAATTTCTTGTAAATATAATAGTCTCTTCTCATCTATATCTACGGTTACTTTATCTAAAGAAGTATATAACAATTCTTTAAAATAGTAAATATCTTCTGACTTTACACTATAGCACATCTCTTTATAAAAAGATGGTTTTTCAACTATTCCACCATCCTTTACAGAAAAAACCGGATTTTTAAATTCACCATCAAAATTTGGTCTATATCCTAAAAAAGAAATATACTTTAACTCAAAAGCTAAAACTATTTTAAAAATATCTTCTGTACTTTCTGAAAGTATTTTTATTGTCTTTTTAAAAAGTTCAAAAACTTTCTCATTTGGTTCATTATCTAAAAAACTTTTATCAACAAGTTCTAACAAGTAACTTGCCATAATTAATCTATCGTAATCGGTTCTCATATTAAAGTTTGAATTTATAACATGGGCACTATCTATATAATAAAAACTTTTACCCTTAATTAAATCATATTGATTTAATCCAAACATTTGAGTTACAGAAACAAGTGGAGACTTTGCTGATAATGCTCCCCTTGCCATAATTGTAACTTTCCCAAGCTCTTTAGTAAAAATTCTAACTATCTTACTTTTTTCCTTGTATCTCAATTCATTTAATACGATTCCCTCAGTACTTATATTTTTTATCATTTATATCCAAAGTATTTAACTTTATTATCTAAATCTCTCCAGTTTTTTTCTACCTTAACCCAAAGTTTTAAATGAACTCTTGTATCTAAAAGATTTTCTATTTCTTTTCTTGCTTCTGAACCTATTTTTTTAAGCATAGAACCATTTTTTCCAATAACAATACCTTTATGAGTTTCTCTTTCTACATAAATAGTAGCTTCAACATCCATCATATTTTTATTTGATCTTTCTTTCATACTCTCAATAGAAACAGCAATTCCGTGAGGAACTTCTTCATCTAAATGTCTAAGTGCTTTTTCTCTTATGATTTCACTTACAATAAATCTTTCAGGTTTATCTGTAATCATATCTTCTGGATAATATTGTGGTCCTTCTTTTAAATAGCTTTTTAAAGTATCTAGATAAGCATCTATTCCATCATTTCTTAAAGCAGAAATAGGAATTATTTCTTTAAATATTCCAAGTTCAGAATACATTTCTATAATTTTAAATAATTCTTCCTTTGGAATTTCATCAATTTTATTTATTAATAAAATAATTGGAGTTTTTATATTTTTTTCTTTAAATTCATTAATTATATAACTATCAAGTCTTCCAATACTTGTAGAACAATCAACTATATAAGTTATTACATCTACTTCTGAAAGAGTTGATTCTGAAACTTCTAGCATATAATTTCCCAATTTATTTTTTGGTGTTTGTATTCCTGGTGTATCTAAAAATATAATTTGTGAACTTTCATCTGTATGAATAAAAGTTATTTTATTTCTAGTTGTTTGTGGTTTATTTGATATTGCTGAAATCTTTTGACCAATAACATTGTTTAGTAAAGTACTTTTACCTACATTTGGTCTTCCAATAATTGTTACAAATCCTGATTTAAACATTTTTAGTACCTCTATCTAAGTCTTCTGGTCCAAAGCTATGTGGAAGTAAATCTTCAAGAGTGTATTCTTTAAAATCATCAACACTATTTGCAATTATAATAGTTGGATTTTTTCCAAATTCACGTATTACTTGCCTACAAACTCCACAAGGAAATGTATCATGTGCATCTCCTGTTATAGCTATTTTTTTAATCTCTCTTTTTCCTTCTGAAACAGCTTTAAATATAGCTGTTCTTTCCGCACAATTTGTTGGAGAATAAGAAGCTATTTCTATATTCCCACCTGTATAAACACTTCCATCTTCCATTTCAAGGGCTGCTCCAACTTTGAATTTGGAATATGGAGTATATGACGAATTATTTTTTGCATCTATTGCTAAATTTATAAGTTCTTTATTTTCCATAATTACCTATCCTATTATTTTAAATATAAATATTGCAACGCATACTCCAAGTATAGCGCCACTTATAACTTCACTTACTTTATGAATTTTCCCCTCTACTCTGCTTTCTGCAACAAGTAATGCCACGAAAAAACTAAGTAGAGTAACAAGTGTATTTTCTGAAATTAGTGAAATAATAGTTGCTGCACAAAAAGATAATGACGCATGGCCTGATATAGCACCACCTTGGAAATAAGTTCCACCATTTTTCTTTGCACGAATATATTTTCCACCAACAGTTAATATTAAAACCATTAATATAGAAACAAATGCTAAATGATCATTTGAATTTTTTATCTTATTTAATATAAAATCTTCTGCAATTGTAATTTTGTCATAAAAAATAAGATATGCACAAACAACTGCATTTATCGAAGAAATAAGTACTGCCCCTGCTGATACATCTTTTATATATTTAGCTATTGGATTATAATCTTGAACTACTAAATCAACAGTTCTTTCAATTGCTGTATTTATCATTTCTGCTGTTACTACAAATGTTATAGAAAAAATCATAAGCATAAATTCAGTTCTTGATAAATCCATAAAAAGACTTGCTATTATAACTCCTACAGAAGCTAAATAATGAAATTTCATATTTCTTTCAGTTTTAAGTGCAGAAATTATACCTTGAACTGCATAATTAAAAGAAGAAATGAAGTTACCACTTTTCATATTATCACCTATAAATTTTTAGACTGTCCATAATACTTTTTTCTTTTGAACGCATTATTTCCTTATCTTCATCTTCCATATGATCATAACCTAGTAAATGTAATATTGAATGCACTGTTAAATATGAAAGTTCGCGAGTATTTGAATGCCCAAACTCTTTAGCTTGTTCTAAAACTCTTTTTGTATTTATAATCACATCACCAAGCATAGTTTCCTCTATTTGAAATTCATCATCCATAGGAAAAGATAAAACATCAGTTGAGCTATCTACTCCTCTAAAATCCTTATTTAACCTTTGAATTTCTTCATCACCAACAAAAGAAATACTTACTTGAACATTTTCATCAATCTCTTCTTCCTTTAAAACTTCTGCAATAGATATTTTAACTATATCTAGCATATCATTTGTTATCTCAATATCCTCTTGTCTATCATCAAATAATAAATTCATAATTACTTCTCTTTCTTTTCATTTTTAGATAAATCTTTTTTACTTTTTTCTTCGTATTTATCATAAGCCGCAATAATTCTTTGAACTAGAGGATGTCTTACAATATCATTGTTTCCAAGATACACAATCCCTATTCCCTTAACGTCCTTTAATATTTTAAGAACAGTAACAAGACCAGATTGTTTTCCCTTTGGAAGATCTGTTTGAGTTATATCACCTGTAATAACTGCCTTAGATCCATGACCAAGTCTAGTTAAAAACATCTTCATTTGTTCACTTGTAGTATTTTGAGCTTCATCTAAAATAACAAAAGCATTATCTAAAGTTCTACCTCTCATATAAGCAAGTGGTGCCACTTCAATAAGACCTTTTTCCACATATTTATTATAATTATCTTGTCCTAGCATTTCAAAAAGAGCATCATATAGTGGTCTTAAATATGGATCTACTTTCATTTGTAAATCCCCAGGTAAAAACCCTAAACTTTCCCCAGCTTCAACAGCGGGTCTTGTTAATATTATTCTATTAACTTCTTTACCCTTAAAAGCCTTTATTGCCGCTGCCATTGCAAGATAAGTTTTACCAGTTCCTGCAGGACCTATCCCAAAAACAACATCATTTTCCTTAATAGCTTCTAAATATCTTTTTTGACCTAAAGTTTTTGCCCTTATTGGTTTTCCCATTGACGTATGAACTACAGTCTCATTTAAAAGTTCCGTAATTGACATTGTCTTTCCCGCTTTTATTAAATCAATAGAATATAATAAATCTGTTTTTTCTAGATTTTTTTGTATTCTAAGAACTTCAAATAGATTGCTAAACAAAAGATTTACTCTTTCTAAATCATCACTATGACCTAGAACAGTTAAACTATCATCTTTTAAATATATTTCAACATTAAAACTTTCTTCAATAATTTTAATATTTTCATCTAACTTCCCAAATAATTGAGATTGTTTACTTATGCTTAATTGACTTAGATTAATTGAAATTTCACTCAAACAAACTACCTCCTATAATTCTAATATAATATCATAACGATATATAATTTTCTACTTTACAAAAGCAAAAAAGACAGTATACACTGTCTTTTTTAATCTCTTAAGGATACTGGTTTATCTAAAATCTCACTTGCTATAACTGCATTTTGTAATGAAAAATTATAATATAAATGATTTTCACTTTCTTCATCATTTAATTCTATTAAATCTTCTAATGGTTTATATTCTCTTAATCTTTTTCTTTCAAATTTTATTCCTTCTACAAGTTTATCTGTATTCCTTTCAAAAGAATCTTTATTTAGATTTTCACCTAAATCTAGTTTTTCTTCTTTTATTTTTCTATTTATTAAATCTGCTTTACCATCTTCTGAAAAAATATCTCTTACATCTTTTAAAAATCTATTCGTATTATATTTTTCTTTTTTATTTCTGTTGGGTAAGTTTTCCATAGTCTTTTCTACTTTTGTAAAATCTTCTTCTTCATTTAATTCTAATAAAAAATCATTTAATATATTTTTTTTACCAATTTCCTTTATTCCTTTATTATTTTCAGAATTTCCAGAAATATTTTTTTTGCTTTTATCTTTATTTTTATTTCCTGCTACTGAAAATAGAAATATTGTTGCAGCTATTATTAACTTAAATAAATCTCTTTTCATCTATATCACTTACTTTTCTTTATTTTTATTAGACTCATTTGATCCTTTAGAAATAGCATCTCTCATACTTGTGTCAGAATTTACATTTTTGATTTTATAATAATCCATAGCTCCAATATTTCCGTTTCTTAATGCTTCTGCCATAGCCAATGGCACTTCACTTTCAGCTTCAACTACTTTTGCTTTCATAGCTTCAACTTCAGCTTTCATTTCTTGTTCTCTTGCAAGTGCCATAGCACGTCTTTCAGAAGCTTTTGCTTCAGCTATTCTTTTATCAGCTTCGGCTTGATCCATTTGAAGGCTTGCACCGATATTTCTAGCAACATCAACATCTGCTATATCAATAGATAAAATTTCAAATGCTGTTCCAGAATCTAATCCTTTATCTAAAACTACTTTTGAAATAGAGTCTGGATTTTCTAAAACTCCCTTATAAGTCTTCGATGACCCAACTGTAGTTACAATTCCTTCTCCAACTCTTGCAATTATAGTTTCTTCTCCAGCTCCCCCAACAAGTCTGTCAATGTTTGCACGAACTGTTACTTTTGCCTTTACCATAACTTCAATACCATCTTGTGCAACAGCCGAAATATTTGGAGTTTCAATAACTTTAGGGTTAACAGAAACTTGAACTGCTTCTAAAACATTTCTACCTGCAAGGTCAATTGCAGCACCACGTTCAAATTGTAGAGGTATATTTGCTCTTTCAGCAGCAATAAGTGCATCAACTAAAGTATCAACATTACCTCCTGCTAAATAATGAGCCTCTAAATTTTCAATTTCTAAATTTACTCCACCCTTTGTTGCTTTAATCATTGGATTAACAATTCTTCCTGGTCTTACACGTCTTAACTTCATTCCAATAAGAGTTGATATTTTAATATTAACTCCTGAGAAAAATGCAGTAATCCATAATCCAACTGGAACAAATGTGAAAAATAAAACTAAAATTAATACTACTAAAATTACTATAAATCCACTAAATATATTAGCCATCTACTCACTCCTTTTTATGAAAATCTTTGAACCATCTACCTTTAAAACTATAACTTCTTCATCCTTATCTATAAATCCAGACTCAGAACTAGCTTCAAATTTTTCATTATCTATAACTATATACCCTATTGGGCGCATTGGAGTCATAGTAAATCCCTTATCTCCAACTTTAATTCTTGGTGCATCAACGCTTAAATATCCTTTTTCTGCAGTCATACTCTCAAAAAGAGTAATTTTTTTTGCAAACTTTGAATTAGCACCTTTTTTAATCAAAATAATTCCTACAATAACCGATGATACTCCCGCAATAGCTATACTAGCAACAGCTATCTCCAAAGTCCGCATACTCATTGCAATACCCACTATAACAAAAATTATTCCCGATATACCTGGTAGGCCAAAACCTGGTACAATTACTTCTACAAAAAGTAAAACCAGTCCAAGTAAAAATATAAACAGGGAATAAACATTAGAATTTCCAGACATTATATTCCCTAAGAAAAATAATCCAAAGGATATAATTGAAATTGTTCCACCAATTCCAAAACCTGGAGATAATATTTCAAAAACTAATGCAACCATAGCAATAGTTAATAAAAAAGTAGATACAAATTGATTTGAAACAAAGGAAATTAATTTAACTTCAAAAGTTTTTTCTGCCTCTACTATGTTTTTTCCATTTAAATTTTCATATTCTAATATTTGTAAATAATCATCTGCAATACCATCAGAAATTTTATACTTTAAACTTTCTGATGATGTTAAATTTATAAGTTTACCCTTTTCAGATAATCCTTCAATTACAACATCAGAATCTGCCATAGCTTCTATTATTTTTTCATCTCTGCCACGATACTCAGCAGTATTTCTTAAAATAGACCTCCAAAAAGAAATGTTTTTTTCTGTTTTTGGTATAGTCTCTGCAGACCCAATTGTAGCAGTCTTACTCATATATACTTTTTCACAAGCAATAGTCAATAGCACTCCAGCAGATTCTGCTTTGTTATTAACATATGCAATCGTTCTTACGTCAGTGTCTATTATTTTATTTTTAATTTTTTCTGCTGCAATAACTTGTCCGCCATAGGTATCTATTTCAAAAATAATAGCATCAGCTTTAGCTTCTTCAGCTTTTTTAATAGAATCCTCAACATAACTTACTGTAGCATTATTTATTTCTCCATTAATCTTTACAACAAATACATCATTTTGACTATTTGCATATAGATTAATAGGAATAAATATTAAAAATAACATAAGAAATGTCAATAATTTTTTCTTCATATTATCATCCCTTATAAAAAAATAAAACCTGGGTTAATTCCCAGGTTTATTTAGCAAATTTTGAGCAATTTTACTTATCATATTACCATCTGCTCTGCCTTTGACCTTAGGCATTATGTTCTTCATCAATAATCCCATTTCTTTATAGGAGCTTAGATTAAGTTCTTCAATTGTGGTTTTGATAATCACAGTTAGCTCTTCATCTGAGAGTTGTTTTGGTAAATAATCAAGCAATATTTCTATTTCCGCATTTGTCTGATCGACTAAGTCTTGGCGATTGCCTTTTTCAAACTCAACAATAGATTTATTTTTTTCTTTTAATTGTTTATTTAAGACATCTAAGACATCTTCGTCTGAAAGTTCTATTCGCTCATCAACTTCTATCTGCTTTATAGCAGCACGTACCATTGTTATAGTATCTTTTCGAAGCTTGTCTTTATTCCTCATAGAAACTTTTAAATCTTCCATAAGTTTTTCTTTAATAGACATTTGTTACACCTCTTTTAATATTTAGAATGTTTTTTTCTACGTGCTTCTTCAGATTTTTTCTTTCTTTTTACACTTGGTTTTTCATAATGTTCTCTTTTTCTAGCTTCTTTTAAAACTCCACTAGTTGCACATTGTCTCTTAAATCTTTTAAGAGCATTGTCAAGAGATTCATTATCTCCAATTCTGATTTCTGACATTGCTTCCCCTCCTCTCGTAGAAAAGAGTCACCTTAACAGGCTAGTTCTCAATAATTATACATTAAATATTATAAATTTTCAATATTTTTTATAAATGTATTTTAAATTTTTTAACCTGGTGGCCATTGCATACTTCTTCCACCAAAAACATGGAAATGTATATGCCCTACAGTTTGCCCACCATCTTCTTTACAATTATTTACTACTCTGTATCCATCAACTAAACCATTTTCTTTAGCAAGTTTTTTTGCAACTAAAAAAATATGTCCTATTAACTCGTTATGTTTTTCTTCTAAATCATCTGCTGATTTAATATGTTCTTTTGGAACAATTAGAAAATGAACAGGAGCTTGTTTATCAATATCATTAAAAGCATAAACAAATTCGTCTTCATATATACATTCTGATGGAATATCCCCATTAATTATCTTACAAAAAAGGCAATCCATTTTATCCCTCCTTTATTAGATTAGTTCCACTTCTACAATTTCTTCTTCAGTCTCTACTATTTTAACATCTTTTATCTTGTTTTTTAAGTCTTCCAAAGAATTTGTTGAACATCTTATATAATTAGTTGTATATCCAAGATATTTTCCACCTTGAGTTGTTTCTTCAAACAACACTTTATGATCTATATCTCTATTTTTTTCAGCAAAACTTCTCATAAGTTCATCATTTAATGAAATTAATATGGAACTTCTTTTATTTTTTACATTTCCATCAATTTGATTTTTCATTTCTGCCGCTGGCGTTCCAGTTCTCTTTGAATATTTAAATACATGAATTCTAGAAAAACCAACTTCCTTAGCAAGATTATAACTATCTACAAAATCATCCTCAGTTTCTCCTGGGAATCCTACTATAATATCTGTTGTAAGACCTGCATAAGGCATATATCGCTTAATTATATTTGTCTTTTCAATATAATCTTCTCTTGAATATCTTCTATTCATAGCTTTTAAAATATTATTTGATCCACTTTGAAGTGATAAATGAAAATGGTCGCAAACTTTTTTAGTTGCAACAAGTCTTTTCATAAATTTATCATCAATAACATTTGGTTCTACTGATGAAAGTCTTATTCTTTCTATTCCATCAACCTTTGCAATTGCTTCTATTAAATCAATTAATCTTTCTTCTCCAAGATCATATCCATAAGAACCTACATGAATTCCGGTTAAAATTATTTCTTGATATCCCGCTTTAGCAAGTCTTTTTGCTTCTCTTACTGAATCCTCTATGCTTCTTGACCTTATATGACCTCTAGCATATGGAATAATACAGTACGTACAGTATCTATTGCATCCATCTTGAACTTTCATATAAGCTCTTGTCATTAAGCTTTCTTTCTCAATTTTAATTTCTTGGAATTCATGATCAGTTTTAAGTGATCTTACAATATTTATTTGTTTTCTATTTAAATCAAATTCTTCACATAATTCTACAACTTTTGCTCTTTCAGTTGTACCTATTACTATATCTACACCTTCAATTTCTGCCACTTCTTCAGGTGAAGTTTGTGAATAACATCCAACTACAACAACAGTTGAATCTGGATTTTCTCTTTTTGCATGTCTTATAAATTGTCTTGATTTTCTGTCTGCCATATTAGTAACAGTACAAGTATTAACAATATAAATATCTGAAACTTCTGTTTCAAAATCTACATTTAAATATCCCTTTTTCTCAAAAAGTTCAGTCATAGCCTCTGATTCGTATTGATTTACTTTACAACCTAATGTTAGTATTGAAAAAGTTTTTTGCAAATTATTCCCTACTTTCCAATTCATAAATTATAGAAAATGCAGAGCATACAGCAGCTGTTTCTGCTCTTAGTATTCTATTTCCAAGAGTTATAACACTTGCATTTAACTCTTTTAATTTTTCTATTTCTTCTTCTTCAAATCCACCTTCAGGTCCTATTACAAGACCAATATTTTTAGATAGATTTTTTAAATCTTTAAGTCTTAAATTTTCTTCACTTTCATAAGGAACTATTAAATCTAATTTAAAACTTTCTATTATATTTGCCATTTCTTTTATTTCTATAGGTTTATTTATAGTTGGAATAAAATCTCTTTTTGATTGCTTTGCAGCAGCTTCAACAATTTTTTCCCATCTAAGTACTTTTTTATCAACCTTTTTATCTATATCAGCAACAACTCTTTTTAGTTTAAGTGGATAAATCTCACTAACTCCTACTTCTGTTGCTTGTTTTAGGACTTGTTCCATTTTATCATTTTTTAGTATACCTTGGAATAAAATTAATTTTACAGAGCTTTCATTTTCACTTTCAACTTTTTCTAATATTTTTAAAATTACATCTTTTTCAGACATTCCTTTAAAAATACATTTAAAAATCCCATCTTTAGTTACAACTTCAACTTCTTCATCTTCTTTTATTCTTAATACATTAAAATAATGATTTGAATTTTCTTTATTTAAAATAATTTCATTTTCATTTATACTATCTTCAAAAAATCTATACATTAAATCACTCTTCCAGTAATTTGTGCCCAACCATTTTTTTCTCGAATTTCAAGAATTTCAAATCCTTCTTTTTCTAGGGCATCTTTAACAATATAAATCTTTTCTGTAATTATTCCTGATGCAATAAAAGTTTTCTTTCCTTTAAGATGTTTTTTAAGTTCTGGAATCATTGTTGCAATTATTTCTGCAATTATATTTGAAACAATTATATCTGCACTTGAAGTTATTACATCTAAAAGATTTCCTTCATAAATTTCCATCTTATCTAAAGTATTATTTAGTTTAGCATTTTCTTCTGTTGCTTCAATACATTTATCATCAATATCAACTGCTAAAACTTTTTCTGCACCAAGTTTAATAGCAGCAATACCAAGTATTCCTGTTCCACAACCAATATCAAAAATTAAATCATCTTTTTCTACATATTGTTCTAGTGCTTCTAAACAAAGATAAGTTGTCTCATGAGTTCCAGTTCCAAAAGCCATTCCTGGATCTATATCTATCACTATTCTGTCTTTGTTTTCATATTCTTCCCAAGTTGGTTTTATAGCAATATGATTTCCTATCTCTAAAGGATGATAATATTTTTTCCAGTTATTAGCCCAATCTTTATCATCAGTTGTTGTTATTTCAACACTTGCTAAATTTTTAACTGCATTTGCAATTTTTTCTGCTAAACTCTCTTCATCTTCAGAAAAATAACATCTTATTTTAGTTTTAGTTTCATCAATTTCCAAAACAGACTCATCAACAAAATCCCAAGTATCTTTTTGTTGATTTAATTCATCAATGATTTCTACACTTTCTTCTTCAAAAGTATAAATTTCATTTTCATATAGTATAGTTTCTACATCTTCTCGTTTTTCATTTTCTGTTATAATTTCAAGTTCAATATATTTCATATATCCTCCACTTAAAAAAGACAAAATCTAAATATAGATTTTGCCTACTCAAATAACTCTTTAAACTTTTCAAAAAATCCTTTACGTTCTTTTTTGATTTCTTCATGTCCCTTAGAGCTATTCTCTCTTAATTCTTCTAATATTCTTCTTTGTTCTTCACTAGTTTTCTTAGGAACAATAATATCTATAATAATATATAGATTTCCTTTTCCTTCACGTCTAACAAATGGAACACCTTCATTTTTTATTTTAAATGTTGTTCCACCTTGCGTTCCCTTTGGAATTTCATAATCAATTAGACTTGTAAGTGTTGGAACTTTTATAGTCCCTCCAAGAACTGCATCAACATAGGATATTGGCATTTCTAAATATAAATCATTTCCACGTCTTTTAAAAACTGAATCTTCTTTTACATTTAGGTAAATATATAAGTCACCTTTTGGACCGCCATTTTCTCCAACATGTCCTTCGCCAGACATTGTTATAACAGTATTGTTGTCAACTCCTGCTGGAATTTTAACATTGATTTTTTTATTTACTGTTTCTTTACCAACACCATGACATTTTTTACAAGGATTTTCTATAGTTTCTCCTGTACCATGACATTTATCACAATCTACAACTCTTACAACTCTACCAAAAGGAGATGAACTTTGAACTTTCATTTGTCCTGTACCATGGCATCTGTCACAAGTTTCTACTTTAGATCCTTCTTCAGCACCAGTTCCATTACAAGTTTTACATTCTTCAAGTCTTCTAATAGATATTGTTTTTTCTACTCCAAAAACAGCTTCTCTAAAAGATAGATTTACATCATATCTTATATCTTCACCCTTTATAGGAATATCTCTTCTGTCTGCGCCTGACTCTCTTTGAAATCCGCCGCCGCCAAATATATCAAAAATATCTCCAAAGATATCTCCGAAACCGCCAAATCCAGAATCTTGGAAATTTCCATTTATTCCATCTTCACCAAATCTGTCATAATTACTTCTTTTTTGCTCATCTGATAAAACTTCATAAGCAACACTTATTTCTTTAAATTTAGCTTCTGCTTCTTTATCTCCTTGATTTAAATCTGGATGATATTTTTTAGCTAATTTTTTATATGATTTTTTTATCTCAGATACACTTGCATCTCTATTTATTTCTAATATTTCATAAAAATCTCTCACAGTTTCACCGCCATTTTCTAGTCTTTAATTCTATCTCTTTTAAACAAAAAAATAAAGCTAAATCGAAGAAAGATTTAGCTTTATTTCAAGAAATTTATAAATCAATTATTTTTCTTCTTCGTCTTCATCTACAACTTCATAGTCAGCATCTACAACATCTTCTTCAGTAGCGCCTTCTGCTCCGCCTTCTTGGCTAGCTTGTTGTTTATAAATTTCTTCTGACACAGCATAGAAACTCTTAGTAAGTTCTTCTGTTTTATTTTTAATTTCATCTAAGTCTTCAGAATCTTTAACAGCTTTTAAATCTTCTACAGCTTTTTCGATTTTTTCTTTATCTTCATCTGAGATTTTTTCTTTTAATTCATCTAATGCTGATTCAGATTGGTAAATCATAGCATCTGCATTATTTTTAGCTTCTATAAGTTCTTTTTTCTTAGAATCTTCTTTTGCATACATTTCAGCTTCTTTTACTTTCTTTTCAATTTCATCATCTGATAAGTTAGTTGAAGAAGTAATTGTAATTTTTTGTTCTTTTCCAGTTCCTAAATCTTTAGCAGATACATTTACAATACCATTTGCATCAATATCAAATGTTACTTCAATTTGTGGAACTCCACGTCTTGCTGGAGCAATTCCGTCTAATTGGAATCTTCCTAAAGTAATATTGTCTGCAGCCATTTCTCTTTCACCTTGTAGTACATGAATATCTACTGATGTTTGGTTGTCTGATGCAGTTGTAAATACTTGTGATTTTTTAGTTGGGATTGTAGTATTTCTTTCTATTAATTTAGTTGTTACAGATCCCATAGTTTCTAGTCCTAATGAAAGTGGTGTAACGTCTAATAATAGTAAATCTTTTACATCTCCTGATAATACTCCACCTTGAATTGCAGCACCAAGTGCAACACATTCATCTGGGTTAATATCTTTTTGAGCTTCTTTACCAACTAAGTTTTTAATACAAGCTTGAACAGATGGAATTCTTGTTGATCCACCAACTAAAAGTACTTTATCAATATCACTTGCACTCATTCCAGCATCTTTAAGAGCATCTTTAACTGGTTGTTCAGTCATTTTTACAAGGTCACTTGTAAGCTCATCAAATTTAGCTCTAGTGATGTCCATATTTAAATGTACTGGACCTGCAGCTGTTGCTGTAATAAATGGTAAGTTTATATTTGTAGACATAGTTGATGAAAGTTCTTTTTTAGCTTTTTCAGCAGCTTCTTTAAGTCTTTGTAAACTCATTTTATCTGCTTTTAAATCAACACCATGTTCTTTTTTAAATTCTTCTGCAATATAGTCGATTAACTTGTTATCAAAGTCATCTCCACCAAGTTTGTTATTTCCTCTTGTTGCATGTACTTCGAAAACGCCATCTGAAAGTTCTAATATAGAAACGTCAAATGTACCACCACCAAGGTCATAAACCATTACAGTTTGATCTTGATCTTTATCTTCTCCATAAGCAAGTGCTGCTGCTGTTGGTTCGTTTACAATTCTTTTAACTTCAAGACCTGCAATTTTTCCTGCGTCTTTTGTTGCCTGTCTTTGAGCATCTGTAAAGTATGCTGGAACTGTAATTACAGCTTCAGTAATTTTTTCTCCTAAATAACTTTCAGCATCTGATTTTAATTTTTGTAAAATCATTGCAGAAATTTCTTGTGGTGAATATGCTTTATCATCTATTTTTATTGAGTAATCTGTACCCATTTCTCTTTTTATTGATTGAATAGTTCTTTCTGGATTTGTAATTGCTTGACGTTTTGCAGTTTCACCTACAAGTCTTTCACCGTCTTTTGTAAAAGCTACAATTGATGGAGTAGTTCTATTACCTTCAATGTTAGGTATAATTGTAGATTCTCCACCTTCCATTACTGCTACTGCTGAGTTTGTTGTTCCTAAATCAATTCCTATTATTTTTCCCATTATAATTTCCTCCTTAAGAGATTTTTTTATTGAGATACTTTAACCATTGCTGGTCTAAGTACTTTTTCGCCTAATCTATAACCCTTTTGTAAAACTTCAGTTACTATGTCAGAATCTAATCCATCAACTTCTTCTACAAATACTGCATGATGAATATTCGGGTCAAATTTTTCATTTAATGATTCTATTTCTTCAACACCATTTTTGTCTAAAAGTCCTTTGATTTGAGTGTATATCATTTCAACTCCCTCATAGAACTTAGAATCTTCTTTAACTTCAAGAGCTCTTTCAAAATTATCTACAATTGGTAAAATATCAATTATAACTTTTGAAACTCCTAAATCTAAATAATCACTTTTTTCTTGTTCAGTTCTTCTTTTGTAATTTACAAAGTCTGCTTGAAGTCTTGCAAAACTTTCTTTTAAAAGATCATTTTCATCTGTTTCTTCTTTAAGATTTTCTTCAATAATCTCTTCTGCTCCATCAAGATTTTCTTCAACCTCTTGATTTTCAATTTCTTCTTCTAGATTTTCATCTTTAACATTTTCTTCAGACATCTACTTCTCACCCCACTATTTCATCTATTGCAAACGCAAGATTATCACTAAATATCTTTACATTTTCAATATTTTTTTTGTAATTCATTCTCATAGGTCCAAGTATTCCTATTTGTCCTATCTGTCTATTTTTAGGTCTAAATGTAGAACGAATAATTGAGTTATTTTCCATTATCTTATCGATATTTTCAGAACCAACTATTACTTCTACATCAATATTATTATCAATTTCTAAATCTGTTAGCATAGTAAGGATTGAGCTTTTACTTTCTATAAAATTCATAAACTCACGTGCCTTTTCAACTTCCCAATATTCTTCATAACTTAAAATATTTGTTAATCCATCGTAAAAAAGACTAACTTCACTAATCTTTTGATTGAAAAGACTAGTCCTATTAATTATCTCTGAAATAAATTCCTTATGATATGCCATATCCCCAGTTAAAGTCACTTTAAGTCTATCAACTTCTTCAAAATCAATTCCCATAATCTCTTTATTAAGATTTTCAGAAATCATTTTTAAATCCGACTCCGGAATAATGTAATCTAAGTTTATTATTTCTTTTTCAACTACCCCTTTATTACCGACAATTAAAAGCAATACTGTATAGTCAACCAGTCCAATTAATTCAATAAATTTAATTTTCGTATCTGGTTTTTTTGAAGAAATAACATAAGAAGTACAATTTGTTATATCTGCAAGCATTTTTGCAGCATTCTTAAACAAATCATCTAAGCCATTTACTTTATTAAATAATGCTTTTTGTAAGTCTTGATCGACATCTAGTTCTAAATTTTTCACTTGTTGAATTTGATCAACATAAAATCTATAAGCTTTGTCAGATGGAATTCTTCCTGCAGATGTATGAGGTTTATTTAAATATCCCAGATCTTCTAAGTCTGCCATTTCATTACGAATAGTAGCAGGACTTACTCCAAGATCAAACTCTTTTGATATTG
This sequence comes from uncultured Peptoniphilaceae bacterium, assembly GCA_946403255.1. Classification (GTDB taxonomy): domain Bacteria; phylum Bacillota; class Clostridia; order Tissierellales; family Peptoniphilaceae; genus Anaerosphaera. The sequence continues at coordinate 25,919 of CAMIZH010000010.1, forward strand.
TCCTTGAGCCAACTGGCATCGGTAGGTTTATATAGGAGTTTATTATTGCATCTAATATTTCTGCTTTTCTTTTATCCATATTACCACCTTATCTGTTAGCACTCTTTTTTGTTGAGTGCTAAAGCTTATATATAATATATATCTTTAGTCAAAGATTGTCAATACTTTTTCTAAAGATATTTTATTTTTTATTTATGACGCCTAAGCTTTGTTACTTCTAAATATATAACCTTTTAATTATATTTAAATCACTATTTTAAAACTTATTTTTATAATCTATCATTCTTAATTTTTATGTAATATTTTATTAGACTTTTGCGTTATAGCTACTCTTGCCATTTAATTTAGAGTATTTTTATGTTAAAATAAAAGTTAGTAAATTTTAGGAGATATAGTATATGAAAGAAAATTTAAAAATTGAATTTTTTTCTACTTTAAAAACTATTTTAATTGCTCTTATATTAGCATTTGTAATTAAAAATTTTATTTTTACTTTTGCTTATGTTAGAGGAATTTCTATGGAGCCAACTTTACAAGAAAAAAATATGCTTTTTTCTTTTGTTCCAAAAAAATATTATGGAATGGATCGTGGTGACATTATTGTTTTAAAAAGTCCTACAGAAAAAAATAAAAATTATATCAAAAGAATTATTGGTTTACCTGGAGATGAAATCCAAATTAAAGATGGTAAAGTATATATAAATAAAGAGTTATATAATGAAGAATATATCTCAAATTCTTATACTGAAGCACTTAATGCCACTTTTGTTACTCTAGATAAAAATGAATATTTTGTTATGGGCGATAATAGAAATCCTTATGGTTCTATTGACTCTAGAAGTTTTGGACCTATTAAAAAAAGTAGTATAAAATCCGTAGTTACTTTTAGAATACTTCCCTTTTCAGAATTTGGCAGTTTAAGGAGTGAAAAATAATGAAAGAAAATGAAACACCTAAAAAAAACGAAAGCTTCTTAAGCTTTATTTCTTTAATAGTAACAGCAATTATTATTGCACTATTAATTAGATCTTTTGTTTTTTCTTCAAACTTAGTTATTGGTGAATCAATGCATCCTAGCTTTGAAGAAAAAGATAAACTCATCTCTTTAATATTCCCTTTATATTTTTCTGATCCAAAAAGAGGCGATGTAGTAATTATTGACGCCCCTGAAGAAAAAGGAAAAGAATATATTAAAAGAGTTGTTGGTCTGCCAGAAGATGATATTAAAATCAAAAATGGTAGTATTTATATTAATGATGAAATATATGAAGAAAATTACACTGAAGAAAATGTTCCAACTGAAATTTATAATTTAGATCATTGGAAATTAGATAAAGATGAATTTTTTGTAGTTGGTGATAACAGACTCCCAAACAAATCTATGGATTCAAGATACTTTGGTGCTGTTGAAAAAAAATCTGTAAAAGGTATTGTAAAATTTAGATTTTGGCCACTTAAAAAAATCGGAACTGTAGGAGGTTTAAATGGCAAATAGACAAGATAATATCAGAAACTTCTCAATCATTGCCCATATTGATCATGGAAAGTCTACTCTTGCTGATAGATTAATTGAACATACTGGAATGCTTACAAAAAGAGAAATGGAACAACAAGT
>CAMIZH010000011.1 GCA_946403255.1 uncultured Peptoniphilaceae bacterium
TACCTAGAAAAGAAGCACAAACTTATATTGATGAGTATCTTAAAAACTTTTCAGGTATTAAAAACTATATGGATGTAGAGGTTAAAAAAGGTAGAGAAGATGGATATGTAAAAACTATTTTAAATAGAAGAAGATATATTCCAGAATTAAATGCAAAAAACTTTAATATTAGATCTTTTGGAGAAAGAGTTGCTTTAAATACTCCTATTCAAGGCTCAGCTGCAGATATTATAAAAATTGCTATGGTAAAAGTATATAAAGCGCTGAAAGATGAAAATTTAGAATCTAAATTAATTTTACAAATCCATGATGAGCTTATAGTTGATGCTAAAGAAGCAGAGTTGGAAAAAGTAAAAGGATTAATGAAAAATTTAATGGAAAATGCTGTTGAGATGGATATTCCTTTAAAAATAGATATGCAGGTAGGTAACAATCTATATGAAACAAAATAAAGTTATAGGACTTACTGGAAGTATAGCAACGGGAAAATCATCAGCGACTAATATAATAAAATCTTTAGGATATCCTGTTATAGATGCAGATTTAATTGCTAGAGATATAGTTAAAGATGAAAAAGTAATAAAAGAAATAAAATCTTTTTTTGGAGAAGATATTTACAACCAAGGTGATTTAAATAGAGATCGCCTTGGTAAAATTATTTTTGAATCATTGGAAAAAAGAGAAGTTTTAAATAATATAACTCATCCAGCTATATATAATGAAATAAAAAAGAGGATAAAAGAGGAAAAAAGTGGTATTATATTTTTAGACATACCTCTTTTAATAGAAACTTTACAATCAATAAAAGAATATAAGTTAGACTTAGATGAAATTTGGTTAGTTTATATTCCAAAAGAAACTCAAGTAACAAGACTTATGTTAAGAGATAATATATCTAGAGAGTATGCAGAAGAAAAAATTTCATCTCAAATATCTGTTGAAGATAAAAAAGAATATGCAGATATTGTACTTAATAATTTAACAAATTTAGAAGATTTAGAAAAAAATATAAAAGATGAAATTGAAAAATTAAAAAATAGATAAGGAGAAATATTTAAAAAATGAAAGAAGATCCCAGTTCGATAAGTTGTCGATGTAGTAAAAGAATTTTACATTTATTATTAGTATTAATATGTGGTTTATTATTAGTTGGTTGTACAAATCAAGAGCTTGAAAATGATTTATATAATTCAAAAACTCTTAGTATAGAGGATAATAAAAAGGTTGAAAGTATAGTTTCCTCGTTAAACTATCATAAGAACTTTACTTATGATAAGTCTGAAATTATAAATAAAGAGCCTTATGGAATAAGAATTTATTTAAATGAAACTATTCCAAAACTAGATTTAGAATTTTTAGAAGAGGCAGCGATAATATTTTCATTAGTAGATGATGTAGAAAATATTAGCTTTGTTTCAGAAAAAAGAGGGCAAATATTAGATTCTTATAAGAGAGAAGATGTAGACAAAATATTAGAAAAAAATTACAACTTAGACACTAGAAAAATTGGTAGCAATAAAGAAGAGTTTAATAAATATTTAATGATAAGAAGGTGAGAAATCATCTTCTTTTTTTAACAATTTCTTAGATTTTTTAATAGAAGTTTAATTGGCATAAAAATATATTTATAAGTATAATGTAATAAACGGGAGGGTTGAATATGAAAATATTAAATAAAAGTTTAAAAAAAGCACTAACACTTTCATTAGTTTTAGGATTAAGTGCAAATTTATTAGTGGGATGTGGAAAAAAAGAAAGTGCCACAATAGATGACAATAGTTTATATTCTTATAAAACAGAATTTGTAGGAGATAACTCAAAAGTAATATCAATAGTTTCTAAACTTGATTATAATAATTTTGATTATGATAGTATATTAATTCAATCAGAAAAAGAACCTTATGGTTTAACAGTTTACTTAAATGGCGAAGAAAATAAAGAACATGATTTTTTTGATAATGCAATTATGACTTTTGCATTAATTGAAAATTTAGAAAATATAAAATATGTAGATAAAAATACAGAAAATATCTTAGAAGAGTTTAATAGAATGGATACTAATACTATTTTAAGAGAAAATGGACAAAAAGAAATAAATCAAATTGGCGAAAATGAAGAAGAATTTAATAAATATATTGAAGAAGTATCTAAATAAAAAAAGACCATCTTAAGATGGTCTTTTTATTTGTCTGCACCTTTTCTCATTATAGAAAAAAGACTAACTCCTTTTTCCATAAGTTTTCCAGATATAACTTTTATATTTTCATATTCAAGATCAGCAATAAATCCCAAATCATTTATAATTATATTTTCAAGAAAATCACAGCTTAAAATAAAATCTCTTATTTCTTGTTCATCAGTTCTATCAATTCCAAAGCTAACTCTAAATTTTTCATTGGAATTTTCATTTGTCATTTCCATATTATACTCCTTATTCTAGTAAATTTATTAAAATCCTCCAGCAGAACCTCCGCCAGTAGCACCAGAACCGCCCATAGTTGATGAAGATGAATTAAATGAAGACATACCATTTTCATTTCCAACAAGGGAGTGATTCATTTCTTTTTGCATATTACTAATAGTGCTACCATACCAATATAAAGGTATAAAAGAATTTGCGTTAATATTAAAATTATCTTTTAAAATAGATAATCTATCATATTTAATTCCAAAAGCTATAGAATAAATAATTAAATTTTCCCTATCTTCTTTAGAATATTCTGAGAAATCATCTTCTTTTAAAAGAGTATTGTAAAGATTATTATAATACTTATATTGTTCATATCCAAGAGAAGATTGCATTCCTAGAATTCTAATAGAATTTATTAAAAGTATTATTGAAAGAATAAATACTATAATACCTAAAATGTTTTTACCTAAGAATCCACCAATTATTGCAGATATAATAAAAAGTACAGATAATAATAAGAATACAATTCCAGAAAGTATATTATTATTGTTTTTATTTTTTAGACCTTTAAGGACTAAATCATTATTTAATATTTTTATATATTCATAAAAGTCTTTATTAAAGTTATTTCCATTATGTATTCTATCATCATTTAAATTTTTTGAGTTAAATGAGTTAGAATCTTTAAAAAATAAATTATATAAATATTCTTCCGCTTTTGATGAAAAAACAGGAACTATATTAGTTTTATTAAAAATATAATTTTCTCTTTCTTTTTTCTTTTTCTCAGTTAAGTAATCTTCTTTTTCTACTGTTAAATAACCCTTGTTTTCAAAATCTAAAAGATTTGCAAGTATAAAACTTTGAGCATGATTATTTCCAAAAATAAATGATGAAGCCTCAGCTGGAGAAAGTTTCATAATATGTCCTAAAGTTTTTCCTGAGTTTCTTTTATTTAATAAATTTTTAAGACAAAAAATTGAGCCAATAACAGTTATAAATATAATTGGTAATGTAATTTTATTTAGTGGATTAGATTGAAAGTCGTTATTAAACTGATTTTCACTAATATCATCTAAATAAATATCTTGATTATTTGTTGAATATTTTATAGCTTCTAATGGTATTTCAGCATTTAAAGAAATATAATCTCCATCAGAAAGGTCATAAGATTTAACTTGTAGAGAGCTATCAAATACAGAGATACTAGAATTATTTCCATCTACAAAAAAGATTTTATCATTAAAATCAACATTGTCTGCAGAAACTACTCCAGTAAAACTTTGTAGTGGAGTATCAAGTGCAGATAAAAAATTAAATGAAATTTCTCCAGTATCAACACCTTTTATGGCAGCATCTTTTAAAGTATAAATAACTTTAAGATTCGTTTTGTTTTGCCAAGGGATGTAAGCTTTAATTTTTATTTCACTTCCATTGTCTTCTAATGTATAAACATATGCATCGCCATTTTTTGCAGATTCAACTTTTTTAAATTCATTATCATCTGAAACAACTTTTAAATTTTCAATACCTTTTGAGTTTTCATAGGCTATTGTTCGATATAAACCATTATTATTTTGATCGCCTGTAAATGTAAAGTTTTCTTCTATTAAAAAATCTCCATTTTCAAGAACTTTTAAATTTGTATTTAAGTTTTCTATTTCTATTGAATTTGCAAAAACCATTGTTGGAATAAAAAGAAATAATAAAAATAGAATAGCTTTTTTCTTCATAAAGCACCTCCTAAAAAGATAAATTAATTATATCATAATTTTAATATATATTAAGTAAGCTATTTGGGTATATTCTATAAAGTATGAATATAGAAGAAATATTTTATGCATAATTTGTAATTATAAAGTGTTAATTTAACACTGAGATAGATAGTATGATATAGGTATATAAGTTTATAGGGAGGTTTTGAGATGTACGATTTAATTATTTTAGGAGCAGGACCGGCAGGGCTTAGTGCAGGATTATATGCAGGAAGAGCAAAGTTAAAAACTTTAATTATAGAAAAAGCTATTGAAGGTGGTCAAATTGCAGGAACAACAGATGTAGAGAATTATCCTGGAATTAAAATGATTTCTGGTATGGAAATTGGTATGACTATGAGAGAACAAGCTGAAAATTTTGGATGTGAATTTGTTTCAGATACAATTGAAGAAGTTGAACTTGAAGGAAATGTTAAAAAAGTAAAAACATCTGGAGCAGAATATGAAGCAAAATCAGTTATATTAGCAACAGGAGCACAAGCTAGAAAAATTGGAGCACCTGGTGAAGCGGAATTTGAAGGCCGTGGAGTTTCTTATTGCTCAACTTGTGATGCTGCTTTTTATCAAGACCTTGATGTATATGTAGTTGGTGGTGGAGATGCTGCAATTGATGAAGCATTATTTATTGCTAAGTTTGCAAGTAATGTTTATATAATCCATAGACGTGACCAACTTCGTGCAAGTAAATCACTTCAAGATAGAGCATTTGCAAATGAAAAAGTACATTTTATTTGGGATTCAGCAGTTGAAGAAATAAAAGGTGATAAAATAGTTAACGAAATAGTTTTAAAGAATTTAAAAACAAATGAATTAACTAGTATAAAAGCAGAAGATGAACCATTTGGTACATTTGTATTTATTGGATATATTCCTGAAACTTCATTGTATGAAGGAAAAGTAAATATGGATGGCGGATATATTTTAACAGATGATGAAATGAATACAAATATTCCTGGAGTTTTTGCAGCAGGAGATTTAAGAAAGAAAACAGTTCGTCAAGTTGTAACAGCTGCTTCTGATGGAGCAATTGCTGGAATAAATGCAGAAAAATATATTGCAGAACAAGAAGGAACACTATACGAAGGTTTTAAATAAAAAATAAGAAGGCTATATAGCCTTCTTATTTTTTATACATATTAAATTGTTTCTCCTGTTAATTCTTCGATTAGAACTTTAACTTTAATTGGAGTTGTTATTTTATAATTTCCTGGTTTAAATTTGTAATAAACATTATATTCTTTACAGTTTTGCTCAAAAGTTTTTCCGCTTTCAATAATGCCAAGTCCTTCAAGTTTTTGTCCAACAGCATCAGCTGCTGCACCTTCCATTATTTCAACATCATATTCTTTTGATTTTGAATTTGTAAGTTCTAAAATTGTATCTCTTATTTTAGAATCCTTTTTTACTTTAAAAGAACCAGCAACAAACTTATTAGAAAGTCCCATAGAATCAACTAAACCTTTAAAAGCAGGTAAATCTGTCATAAGATTATTTTCAATTAACATATTTCCAACTTCATCAACACTAGAACCTTCAGGAATTGTAATACAAACTAAATCTTCGTCAATATTTTCTTCAAGAAGTGGTTGTGGTGTTGAAATTTGATTTTCATCTTTATTTTTAAAATTTATAATGTCTGTTTTTGTCTTTTTAAATTCATCTGCAATGGTAAAGTTTATTTTACTTTGAGACAAACTATTTATGTATAGTGCGTCAATTCTCCATTTTACAATAAAGCATAATAGAGCAATAAAAAGTAAAACTAAAATTACTTCTATAAATTTAAATAAGAAATCGCTAATTTTGCTAAATATTTTCAAATTAACCCTCTTTTCTTTTCTTAATTATATATATATTGATATAATGTAAATATTATAACAGATAAAAAAGATAAGGTGAATAAATATGAGAGAAATTTTTGTTGGACCAAATGATTCAGGACAAAGGGTAGATCGTTTTTTAAAGAAATATTTTGAAAAAGCAAATCTATCATTTATCTATAAAAACTTAAGAAAGAAGAATATAGTTGTAAATGGAAAAAAAGTAAAACCAGAAGATGAACTTAAAGAAGGAGATCTTATTAAATTATTTTTAAGTGAGGAAACTATAGAAAAATTTAAAAGAGAACCTGTAAATCTTAAAAGTAAGAAATTTCCTAAAGTTATATATGAAGATGATAATGTTATTTTAATAGAAAAAAAAGCAGGGATTCTATCCCATAACGCAAGCTCAGAGTTTGAAATGAATTCTGTGGATTCTATGATTGATTATTTAATTGCTAAGGGAGATTTTAATCCTCGTTTAGAAAATTCATTTAGACCAGCAGTTGTAAACAGACTTGATAGAAATACATCGGGTATTTTAATTGGAGCCAAAAATGCTATGTCTCTAAGAGATTTAAATAAATCAATTAAAGAAAATAATATTGAAAAATATTATGTTGCAATGGTAAAAGGAAATGTAAAAAAAGACTTTAGAGATATTTCTTATTTATCAAAAAATGAAGATAAAAATAAAGTTTATGTTAATAAAAATAAAGTTGATGGATCAAAGGAATCAATAACAGAGTTTAAAGTATTAAAAAATTCAGAATTTTATTCTTTATTATCAGTGAATTTAATTACAGGAAGAACACATCAAATTAGAACTATTTTAAATTCTTATAAATTTCCAATAGTTGGAGATAGAAAATATGGAAATCATAGAGTAAATGATTATTTTGAAAACACTTATTCTTATGACAGTCAATTTTTACACAATTACAAAGTTAAATTTAAAGATTTATCAGAAAATTTATCATATTTAAATGGTAAAGAATTTTATTGTAATTTACCAACTTTAGAAAAATCTATAATTACAGATATATTTGGAGATATAAAATTGGAGGAACTATGAGAGAACTTTATACTTTAAACTTAGGAGAAAAAAATTCTAAAATTAAAGAATTCGTATTAGATAAAATATCTAAAAATGAAGAAGTTGCTTATGTATTACCAACAGTTGATGCAATAGAAAAAGTTAAAAGAGAGTATATAGATGAGTTAGGTGGATTTTTCAACCTAACTTTTTATACATTTGATTCATTGAAAAAAAAAGTATCGAAAGCATCAAATGTTGATGAACCATTTAGTTTATATATAGTATCAAATATTTTAAAAAATAATAATTATGAAATTTTAAGACCGGTTACATCAGGGCTTGTAGAAAAAACGATGAATTTTATAAAAAGAACTAAAGAAGAAGTTTTAAATATAGAAGAACTTTTAAATTCAGATTCTAAAATTTTAAGAGAGTTAGCAAGTGTATGTGTAAAATATAATGAGTTTTTAAGTGAAAATGAGCTTTGTGATGGTTTTGAATGTGAAATAGAAAAAGGTAGATTAAATTTTAATAATGTTATAGTGGATGGTTTTTATACTTTTAGAAATATTGATTTACTAATACTTGAAGAATTAAGTAAAAATGAAAATGTAATTATCAATATGCCTTTTTATTTTAGTGATTTAAAAGTTTTGAAGGATACTAAAAAAGCTATTTTAGATTTAGGGTACATAGAAAAAAATAATACTTCAAATATTATGCTAAAGGATAAAGTAAATAGTTTTAGAGAAAAGATAAGCTTTATTGAAGAAGAAAATTTAAATTTAGAGGCAAGGGCAATATATCAAGAACTTAAAGGCGAGAATATAAAAAACAATGTAGATTTTTCTAAAATGGCAGTTGTTTATGCAAGTGAAAATAAATCTATTTTAAATTTTATGGAATATGAGAATATGGAGCTTAGTATAAAAAACTTTAAAATAACTAAATCATCTTTAGTAGATGAGTTTATAAATATAATGGATTATTCACAAGAAGCAAATAGGGATAATATTTTTAGAAGATTAGATAGTTATTATTTTAAAATAACGAATAATCTTGAAGATATGGAGTATGAACTTAGAAAAATAAATTTTGAAAACATTAAAGAGTTAGAAGCAAATACAAAGGAAAATTTAAATGTTTTAGAAAATAATTTTGATGAATTTATAAAGGTAATAAATATATTAAAAGAGTTGCCTAGGAAAACTCAGGGGTTTAAATATTTTAGTAATTATTTTAGAAAGTATTTAAGTAGTGCAGAAGATTATGTAAAAGACTCTTATAAAAAGTTTAAATCAGATGAGTTTTTAATAAGAGATATGAATATATTGTCATCAATATCTCAAACTTTAGATAAATTAGAAGAATATGATATATTTTTTGAAGAAGAAGATTTAGAAACCTATATAAATATAGTGAAAATATATCTTCAAAATATAAGTTTGAATAAAAGAAATGATTATGCTTCAAAATATAGTAGTTTAATAGAAACTCTTTATTTAGATTATGATGTTGTATTTTTATCAGGATTAGACGAAAAATATCCAAATTATAAAGAATCGAATTTTATTTTTTCAAAAGAAAATAAAAATATATTAAAAAATATGGGAATGAAATCAGAAGATGATTTATATATTTATGAAAATGAACTTGTAAAAATATTTAGTTTAATAGAAAATTCAAAAAAAGTATATTTATCTACATCTTCCTTACAAAGTCATAGTATATTTCTAGATTTATTCTTAGATAATAATGATAAAAAAATAAAAAAAGATAAAGCAACAAATTATTATGATCTTTTTAATAATGTAATGGATAATGAAAAAAATAATAAAGAGTCTATAAAAGATGCACAAATGCTAAAATTCATAGGAAATTTTGATGATATAAATAGTCGTGTATATGGAGAGCAAAATAGAAAAGAAAATCAGTATGCAGGTTATCTATCAGGATATGCTTTAGAGGAGCTACAAGGCCTTGTAAAGAAAAGAAGTTTAAGTCCAACAGCAATTGATCTATATGTGGAATGTCCTTTTAGATTTCTCTTTGAAAGAGTTTTAAAAGTTGAAGGAATGAAAAGGGAATTTGATGATGAATTTTATTTAAATCTTGGAAATTTTTATCATAAAGTTTTAGAGCTTTATTTTAAAGAATCTCCTAATATATATGACGAAGATTTAATTTATAAATTAGCTTTTACTGAGAAATTTGAAAGAAAATCAATAGGTGATGATTTAAATGGAGTTGAAAATTTAGAATTTAACTTTCATCTAAATAAATTAAAAGATTTTATAAAAATGGATATAGAAAGCAGAATTGGAGAAGTACCAACTTATTTTGAAAAAGAATTTAAATTTAAGTTAAAAGATATGACAATTATTGGACGAATAGATAGAATTGATAAATTAAATAATGGTGAAGTTTTAATTGACTATAAAAGAAAAAATCATCCAAATGCTAATCAAATAAAAAGAGGAGAAAAATTTCAAATTCCAATTTATATTTTAAGTAGAGATGAAAAATTTGTAGATGCAAGATATGGAAATATTCATGAAAATAAATATTATAGTGCAATAAGTAATATAGAACTTTTAGGTAAAAAAAATCGTAATGGAATGACTCCTGAAGAATTAGAATTATTTTTAGAGGATACAAGAAATAGACTTTTAAATATATATGATGAAATTATAAATGGTCATTTTCCATTTATCCCTTGTGAAAATAATAATATTGAAGAACTTTGCAGAGGTGAATCAATTGAGTAAAATACAACCAAATAAAATTCAAAAACTTGCAATAGAAACAATTGATACAAATCTTTCTCTTAGAGCAGGAGCAGGAACTGGAAAAACAAAGGTTTTAACAGAAAGATATTTAAATATTTTACAAAATGGAAATTTAACAAAGGGTAGTGAATTTGATGAAATTCTTGCTATTACTTTTACAAATAAAGCTGCAGAAGAAATGAAGGGTAGAATTTTAAATGAATTAAGACTTAGAAAAGACGAAGATGGTTTTTCGAAGTTATATAAATATTTTTCAAAGGCAAATATTTATACCATACATGGATTTTGCACAAATATAATAAAAGAAAATCCATTACTTGCAAATGTTGATCCAAACTTTCAAGTAGCTGATGATAGAATGTCATCTATTCTTTTAAAAGATTCTGTTAATGAAGTTTTAGCATTAGAAATAAATAATAATATTTTAATGGATTTACTTGAAAAAAGAGAAGATATGAATTTATTAAGTTTTTCAGAGGATTTAATAAATTTATATAGAAGTATAAGAAATAATTCATATCCAATAAAAGAATTACAAAAACTTCACAAAGAATATTTAAATAATATAGAAGAACCGAATTTTTTCAATATATTTGAACTATTAAAAGAATATGAAAGTTTAATAACTAGAGGAAACTTTACAAAATTAACAAAAGAATATGATTATCAAGAATTTTTTAAAAATCCTAAAATAGAATATTTATCTGTAATTGAAGATTCTTTAGGAACAAGTAAAGGTGAAGATAAAGAACGAGTTAGAAGTGAAATTTTAGAAGAAATAAATAATTTAAAAGAGTGTTTAGAAAGAGAAATAAAATTATATTATGATTTAGTTTTTAAATTACTTGAAGATATTGAAAAATTATATGATTTTAAGAAAAGTGAAAAATCTCTTTTAGATTATCAAGATTTACAATATAAAGCTCTAGATGTTATCGATCAAAGTGATGATTATAATTACAAATATATTATGATTGATGAATTTCAAGATACAGATAGTTTACAAGCTGAGATATTTAAAAAATTATCAAGTCTTAGTGGCAAAGATGCCAATATTTTTGTAGTTGGAGATCCAAAACAATCTATTTATGGATTTAGAGGAAGTGACTTAGAGGAATATTATAAATTTACAAATCTTATTAAAGAGTGTAATGGTCAAGAGTTAATAATGGAAGAAAACTATAGAAGTAGTAAAGATTTAATTGGAGTTTTTAACGATTTATTTTCTAAGTTATTAGGAGATTTATACGATTGTCTTGTTGGAAAATCAGAAACAATTGAAAATGTAAAATTAGAACTTTTAACAAGTGATTTAGAGTTTGAGGGTCCCGAAAAAGAAGCTAAATCTATAGCAAATAGAGTAAAACTATTAATAGATTCTGGAGAAAAACCAGGTGAAATAGCAATACTTTTTAGGAGAAAAAAATATATAGATATATTAGAAGATGAACTTTTAAAGTTAAATATTTCTGTAAATAATACTGCTCAAAACTTTGTAAAAAAAGTTGAAATTCGAGATGTTATTGTTTTACTAAAGGCAATTTCAAATAAAAGAGATTTTTTATCTTTGATGTCTTATTTAAGAAGTCCAATGGTTGGATTAAATGATAATTCATTGTTTATAATTGGTAGATATTTTAATAGAGAAGAATATAATATTGAAGATAAATTTTTAGAAAAACTAGAAAAAGATGAAAGAATTTTATTTGAAAAAGGTTTTAAGAGATTAATTAAGATAAAAGATATAAGACCTATATTATCTCTTAGAGATACAGTGAGTTTTGCAATAAAAGAAAGTGGATATTTTGAAATAGCGCCAATGTTATATGGAAATATTGCAAAGAAAAACTTATTTAAATTTATAGATATTGCAGAAAATTTTGAAAATGAGATTTCTTCAAATTTAACAGAATTTTTTAGTTATTTAGAAGATTCTGAAATAGATATAGAAGAAGATGATGATGCAGTAAATTTAATAACTATTCACAAATCAAAGGGATTGGAATTTGAAAATGTAATTATAGCAGAAATGGATAAAAAATTTAATGATAGATCAATGAATTCTTTTTTTGAGTTTTCTGATTTAGGACTTGGTTTTAAATTTAAAGATATAAATTCAAAATATTATAAAATTTCAAAAAATAATGCAAAGAAAGTCCAAGAAGAAGAGCTTCGAATGTTTTATGTTGCAACAACAAGAGCTAAAAAAAGATTGATATTATCTTTTGTAAATATTGATATGGAAAAACTTCCTAAAAAAACTTATGCAGAAATTTTTATGAATTCTGAATATGGAGATTATGAAATTTTTAATATATCAAAAGAAATAGATAGTAGCAAAAAAGAAATATTTATACCAGAATATGTTTTAAATGCAAAAAAAGAACTAGATAAAAATTCTTTAGTTAGAAATACTTATTTAAACAAAGTAAAAAAAGTAAAATATTATTCTGCATCTTCATATATGACTTTTAAAAGAAGTAAGGAAGAATACTTTAGAAAATATATACTTGGAGAAGAAGTTATAACATCAAATGAATTTTCACAAGAAAGTGGAATACTAGATCCAATTGTAAGAGGAAATATAGTTCATAGATATGCTGAATTAAATCCTAGAAATGTTGATGAATTTATAAAAAAATCTTTAAAGAGTTATGGTATTTTAGAAAGTGAAGAAAATATAAATCTTTTAAAAGAGCAATTTGCAAATTATAATACTTCTTTAAAGGGAAAAATACTTTATAGAGAGTTAGAGTTTTATTATAAAGTAGGAAATGGAGTCATACATGGTTATATTGACCAAGTTATAGAAGAGGATGATGGAATATGTATTGTAGATTTTAAAACCTCTTACAATAGCAATGAAGAGCTTTTAGAATACTATTATCCTCAATTACAAATTTATGCAAAAGCCTTTGAAAAGATTTCTGGGAAAAAAGTTAAAAAAGCTAAACTTTTATTTTTATCAAACAATGAAGAATATTTTGTTGATATTTCTGATAAAGAAATTGAAAAGGTTATGAATGATTTTGAAGATTATATTGATTTTGTAGAAAATAATAGAGAACTTAAATTTTATATAGATTAATTGTAATTATTTTAAAAACCTCTAAAACTAGGGGTTTTTATTTTTTTGTAAAAAAGAATTGTTGAGTTTTTATAAAAATTGGATATAATTATAAATATAAATGACTACAAATGTAGTCGGGGTGGAGGGATGAAATGAAAGAGAAATTTGATGTTAGTGGAATGACTTGTTCAGCTTGTCAGTTGGCAGTTGAAAAAGGTGTTAAAAAACTTGATGGTATAGATAGAGCAGATGTAAATCTTTTATATAATTCACTTGTTGTTGAATATGATGAGGATAAACTTTCAGAAGAAGATATATTAAAGGCTGTTTCAGATGCGGGATATTCGGCGATTTCTAGTTCAAGTGAAAAAGGTGTAAATAAAAAAGTAGAAAATAAAATTGATATCTATGAAGAAGAGTTAAAAGAAAAACAAAAGCAATTAAAATGGTCTTTTTTATTTTTAATACCACTTATGTATATTGCTATGGGATCTATGATGGGACTACCACAGCCTAGTTTTTTATCGGGAATTGAAAATATATTAAATTTAGCAATTGCACAGATGTTACTTACAATACCTGTTATGATTATAAATTCACATTTTTTTAAAAATGGATTTAAAACATTATTTAAACTTTCACCAAATATGGATTCTTTAATTGCAATAGGTTCTGGATCAGCATTTTTATATGGGGTTTTTGCAATTTTTAGAATTTCAACAGGTTTTGGTCATGGAGATTTAGAACTTGTAAATAGATATGCTCATGATTTTTATTTTGAATCTGCAGCAATGATTTTAACTTTAATTACTTTAGGAAAATATCTAGAGTCAAAAGCAAAAAGAAAAACTTCAAGTGCAATAAATTCTTTAATGGATTTAACTCCACAAAGAGCAATTGTAGAGCGTGATGGAATTCAAAAAGAAATAGATGTTTCAGAAATTTCTATTGGAGAAATAATAATTGTAAAACCAGGAAGTAATATTCCTGTTGACGGGGTAATAATAGATGGTAATACTTCTATTGATGAATCAGCTTTAACTGGTGAAAGTATTCCAGTTGAAAAAACTGTAAATGATAAAGTTTTGGCGGCAACAACAAATAAGGCAGGATTTTTTAAATTTAGAGCAACTTTAATAGGGGAAGATACAACAATTTCTAAAATAATTGAGCTTGTTGAAGATGCAAATACTACAAAAGCACCAATTGCTAAGATGGCGGATAAAATTGCTGGAGTTTTTGTACCAGTAGTTATATTAATTGCTTTAGTGACTGCTGTTTATTGGGGAATTAAATCTGATTTTGAAACTGCTCTTTCGATGGCAATATCTGTTCTTGTTATATCTTGTCCTTGCGCTTTAGGGCTAGCAACACCTGTTGCAATAATGGTAGGAACAGGAATAGGTGCAAAACTTGGAATATTATTTAAATCGGCAGAAAGTCTTGAAAACTTACACAATACAGATGTAGTTTTACTTGATAAAACAGGAACAATAACAAAAGGCGTTCCATCAGTTGTAGATATTGAAGTAGATGGTATAGATAAAGAGGACTTTGTAAAAATTGCAGCTTCTCTTGAAAAAAAATCAGAACATCCACTTGCAAAGGCAATTGTAAAATATGCAGAAGAAAATAATATTGAAATATTAGAAGCTAAGAACTTTACAACATTAACAGGTATGGGAGTATTTGGTGAGATAGATGGAAATATTTATATCACTGGTAATTTAAAGTTAATGAATGAAGAAGAAATAAATACAGAGAAATTTATAAATAGAGCAGATGAATATGCAAACAAAGGTTACACACCAATTTATTTTGCAGATGAAGAAAAGATTATTGGAGTAATTGCACTTCAAGATACTATAAAAGAAACTTCAAAGGACGCAATAAAGAAACTTAAAAAATTAGGAAAAACAGTTGCTATGGTAACTGGTGATAATGAAAAAACCGCAAATGCCATAGGTAAATCTTTAGAACTTGATAAAATTTATGCTGAAGTTATGCCTGAGGATAAAGAAAAGATAGTTAGAAAATATCAAGATGAGGGTAAAAAAGTTGCCTTTGTAGGAGATGGAATAAATGATGCACCAGCCCTTGCAAGATCTGAAATAGGAGTTGCAATTGGAGCAGGAACAGATATAGCTATTGAATCTGCAGATGTTGTTTTAATAAAATCAGAATTATTTGATTTAGTAAATGCAATAAAATTATCAGATGCCACTATTAGAAATATAAAACAAAATTTATTTTGGGCATTTTTCTATAATATAATTGGAATTCCTATTGCAGCGGGAGTATTTTATACAAGTTTTGGATTAAAATTAAATCCAATGATTGGTGCATTGGCAATGAGTTTTTCTTCTGTATTTGTTGTAACTAACGCATTGAGATTAAATTTATTTAAAAAAGAAAATTAATTAAATCCCTATTGTGATTCTTTAAACTTTCAATTTACTATGATATAATTTCAGAAGAGAATGGTTTTCAATTAAAATAAAATTTATATATATGGTAAAAGGAGAAGAAAATGGATTATTCAAAAGAATATGCTGAAAAACTGATAACTGCAACACAAGCTGCAGCAATGGTAGAAAGTAATAGTTGGGTAGATTATGCATGGGGAGCTCAAACACCAGTATCAATAGATAGAGAACTTGCAAAAAGAGTTAGTGAACTTAAAAATGTTAAAGTAAGAGGCGGAGTTTTACTTTCAGTTCCTGAAATCTTTAATGAAGATCCAAATGGAGATGTATTTATTTGGAATGCATGGCATGCAGGTGGACCAGATAGAAGTAGAATAAATAAAACTGATGCTGGTTTTTATATTCCATTAAGATATTCAGAGCTTCCAAAATATTATCGTCAAAACTGTGATGTTGACGTTGCATTTATTCAAGTTCCTCCAATGGATGAACATGGATACTTTAACTTCGGTCTTAACGCATCACATCTTATGGCAGTTTGTGAAGTTGCTAAAAAAGTAGTTGTTGAAGTAAATGAAAATATGCCAAGAGCTCTTGGTGGATTTGAAGCTGAAATTCACATTTCAAAAGTTGATGCAATTGTTCAAGGAGAAAATCCAGACCTTGTAGAACTTAAAGGTGGCTCATTTGGTGATGTTGATAGAAAAGTTGCTGAGTTAATTGTAAATGAATTAAGCGATAGATCTTGTCTACAATTAGGAATTGGTTCTATGCCAAATGCAGTAGGTTCATTAATTGCAGAATCAGATTTAAAAGACCTTGGAGTTCATACAGAAATGTTTGTTGATGCTTTTGTTGATTTATATAATGCAGGAAAAATCACTGGAGCATATAAAAATATAGATAGATTTAGACAAACTTATGCTTTCGCAGCAGGAAGTAAAAAACTATATGACTTTATAGATAACAATCCACAATGTATGGCAGCACCAGTTGACTATACAAATGATGCTAGAGTTATATCTTCAATAGATAACTTTATCTCAATTAACAATGCAGTAAATGTTGACCTTTGGGGACAAGTTTCATCTGAAAGTTCAGGAGCTAAACATATTTCTGGAGCAGGTGGACAACTTGACTTTGTACTAGGTTCATACCTTGCAAATAATGGTAAATCATTTATTTGTCTATCATCAACATTTGAAAATAAAAAAACTGGTCAAAATGAATCAAGAATTGTTATGAACTTTGAAGAGGGTTCAGCAATTACAGTAGCAAGACCAAATACAAATTATATTGTAACTGAATATGGTATTTTCAATTGTAAAGGAAAATCTACTTGGGAAAGAGCAGAAGGTATTATAAATCTTGCAGCTCCCGAATTTAGAGATGGACTTATTGAACAAGCTGAAAAATCAAATATTTGGAGAAGATCAAATAGATAATAAATTTTTAGAGGGGCGAATAGCCCTTCTTTTTTTATTTATTAGGTAAATTGAAATTATTTTAAAATGATGTTATTATTGAGTTCTAATAATCATTGGAGGGATAATTTGAAAAATAAAGCAGTTATTTTAGGTACAAATTATTACATAGGGCTAAGTATTATTAGATGCTTAGGTAGAGAAGGAGTCTATACAGTTTCTATGGACTATTCTAAAAAAAACACATATGGATCAAAATCAAAATATTTAAAAGAACAAATAATTTGTCCTCATTATGAAAAAGAGTCTGAAAAACTTAAAGATTTTTTAATAGATTATGCAAAAAAACAAGATGAAAAACCAGTTTTATTTCCATCAGCTGACCAATATTCAGAGTTTATAGATAAATATTTATTAGAATTAAAAGAGTATTTTTATATTTGGATGAGTGAAGAGGGATTATGGACAAAGATAATGGATAAAGATGAACTTTTTAAATTGGCTGTTAAATATAATATGCCAGTTCCTGAAACAATAAGTCCTAAAGAAAAAAACTTTTTAAGTTTAGTGGAAAAAGATATTGGATTTCCTTGTTTGATTAAGCCAACTGACTCACCAAAATTTGTATCAGAGTTTAGAGAAAAACTATTTAAATGTAATAATTTTAAAGAATTAGAGGATAAATTAAATTTAATTGAAGAAAAAAATCTAGATGTTATAGTTCAAAGAATAATACCTGGATTTGATAATAATATGTACACCTTTGATTTTTATGCAAATGAAAATTCAGATGTAACTCACTGGACAACTTGTAGAAAACATAGACAATATCCTATAAATTATGGGGCGTCAGTTTATACAGAGCAAAAATATATAAAGGAACTTTATGATATTGGGGTACCTTTTTTAAAGAAAATCGGATATAAAGGTTTTGGAGAAATTGAATTTAAAAAAGATTCATCAAATGGAAATTATTATTTAATAGAAATAAATGCGCGTACTACAAATTTAAATTCTTTATTAAATAAAGTGGGATTGAACTTTCCATATATTGCTTATAGAGATATCTTAGGAAATCCAATTGAAGAAAAAGCAGTAGACTATAATACAAATATTTATTTTAGATATTTACAAGAAGATGTATTGGCTATTAAATCTTATATCAAAACAAAACAACTTAGAAAAAGAGAAATAATAAAATCTTTATTTCATAAAAAAGCTCCAGCAATATGGTCTTTAGATGATCCAATGCCTGGAATATTTTATTTTAAAGAAGTAATTAATAAAATAGTATAAATAAAAAAGCTATATTAATATAGCTTTTTTTATTTATTAAATTAAGTTTTAGATTTGTCCTACAAAATATTGAACTCCAAATGAAACTACAACTACAAGTAAAGAAATTATAAATCCATGAACCATTGGTAAGAATCCTGATTTTGACATTTCTTTAAAGTTAGTACCTAGACCAATAGCTGAAAGTGACATAACCATAAAGAATTTACTAAATTTAGTTACAGTATGTGCAGCTTCAACAGGAACGATACCTGTACTATTTATTCCAACAACAATTAAGAATGCAAGTATAAACCAAGGGAAAATTGATTTAATATCAACTTTTTTAGCACTTTCACCTGTTTTTTTACTTCTAGCATTAATAACTGAGAATATTAAAACAACTGGAATAATAGAAAGAGTTCTAGTAAGTTTTACGATAATTGCAAAATTTCCAGCAGCTTCTGAAAAAGCATATCCAGCAGCTACAACAGAAGATGTATCATTTACAGCAGTTCCTGCCCAAAGACCATATCCTAAGTCGCTCATTCCAAAATATTTACCAGCGATAGGGAATAATATTACCATTACTATATCAAATATAAAAGTAGCAGAAATTGCATAAGCAACATCACTATTTTTAGCTTCAATAGTAGGAGCAATACTTGCAATAGCAGAACCACCGCAAATTCCAGTACCAGCAGAAATTAAACTTGAAAGTTTCCAGTCCATTCCAAAAGCTCTACCTAACCAATATCCAAAGAAGAATGCAGTGAAAAGAGTAAAGCACATAACAAAAAGTGAATATTTACCTACTTCTGCAACTTGATAGATATTTAAAGAAAGTCCCATAAGAACAATTGAGAACTTTAAAACTTTTTTTGAAACAAATTTAATCCCACTTGTAAATGATTGGTGATTCATTATATAAGGATTAAAAGCCATACCTAGTAATAAACCAAATACACTAGGTGATATTAGATTTTTAGGAATAAGTCCGCTTAAAAGTGTACCTAGTAATGCAAACACAACAGTTAATAAAATACCTGGTATGTAATTAATTATTTTTTTCATTTATTTCCTCCCTTTTTATATTCTTATTTTAAATCTATGTTACAATAAAATCAAATTATAAAATATTATAAATATATAAATTAAATTTATGGAGGGCTTATGCTAGATTATAAAATTAATACATTCCTAACTTTATGCGAAGAACTTAATTACACACAAACAGCTAACAAACTTCATATCACTCAGCCAAATGTAAGTCAGCATATTAAATCTTTAGAAAAGTTTTATGGAGCAAAATTATTTAAATATGAAAATAGAAAATTATCATTAACAGAAGCAGGTGAAAAATTACAAAGTCTATCTATAAGATTAAATGCAGATTCTAAAAAAATTAAAGCTATAATGGAAGATATAGAAGAAGAAAAAGAAAACTTGAACTTTGGGGCAACTTTAACCGTTGGTGAATATATAATGCCTCAAATAATAGAAAAAATAGATTTAGATAAATATAAAGTTTCAATGAGGGTGGAAAATACAGAAGTATTATTAAAAAAACTTGAAAATAGTATAATTGATTTTGTAATTATTGAAGGGCATTTTGATAAATCTAAATATGAAACATATCTTTTTTCAAATGAAAAATTTATAGGAATAGGAAATTTAAATTATAAATCGGAATATAAATTAGAAGATTTATTAAATGAAAGATTAATTTTAAGAGAAAAAGGATCTGGAACAAGAGAGGTTTTTGAACATATTCTTTTTGATAATAATTTAAATACATCAAGTTTTAAAGATATAGTAGAAATAGGAAATATGAATGGAATACAAAAATTAGTTTCAGATGGTATAGGAATTAGTTTTCTATATGAGAAAGCAAGTCTTGAAAATATAAAAAATAAAAAAATAAGAGAATTAAATATAGTAAATTTAAATGCTTATAGAGAGTTTAATTTTGTTATGCTAAAAGAAAATAAAAATAAAAATAAGTATATAGAAATATTTAAAATGCTACAAAAACTATATGTATAAAAATAGATGATTTTATTAACTGGAAAATAATATAACATTTTTATTAGCTTTATTAAGATATTATTAAAATTTAACTAACAAGATTGAATAATATTCATCTGATGATATTATATTAATAACAATAAGTTAGGAGGCAATATGAAGTTAATAAAAGGATTATTTAAATTTCTTTTTGGTTTGATAATAATGATTGGAATTGTAATTACTCTAGGTTATTTTATTTTTTTACCAAGATTTGAAGAAAAATATGAAGAAAAAGTATTTGTAAATAAAGATAGTGTAAATTATTTATTAATAGGAAAAGAATCACCATTAACATTGGATAATGCAAATGTAGAAGGACCTGTACATTCGGATACTTTAATGCTTGCCACACTATATCCAAAAGATGATAGAGTGAAAATAACTTCTATACCTAGAGATACATATGTTGAATACCTAGGTAACTCTAAAAAACGTCATCAAAAAATAAATGCTGCTTACTTTTTAGGTGGAGCAGAAGGAACTAAAGAGGCAGTTGAAGATTTTCTAGATATAGAAATAGATCACTATATGGTTATGGACTATCAATCAATAATAGGAATTATAGATACTCTAGGTGGAATTGATATAGAGTGGGAATATGATGATTATCACTATGAAGATAATTGGACAGAACCACCACTAGTTATTGATTTTAAAAGAGGAACAAATCATTTAGATGGGGAAAAATCAGTAAGTTATTTAAGAACTAGAAAAGCATATCCAGACCAAGACTTAGGAAGAATGAAAGCTCAACAACAATTTTTATTACAACTTTTTGATGAGTTGAAATCTCCTAAAAATATAATATTAGTTCCAAAAATGATTAAGATTGTAAATGATAATACAGAAACGGATTTAGAATTTAAAGATATGCTATATCTTGCATATTATGGATTAAAAAATATTCAAGATGATAGTATTGAAATGAATACTCTTGAAGGACGAGAAAAAATAATAAATGGAACATCTTACTATGTTGTTGATAAAGAAATGGCTAGAAGAGTTGTAAAAGATTAAGGACTATATATAGTCCTTTTTTGTATAAAAACTATATAAAATATGGGAAAATATGATTTTTAAAATGTTTTAATAAAAGAACTTTCGGTATATATAAAAAATAATGTATGTAGATAGAACTTAGAGGAATAAATGTTATAATAAATTTATATAGTAGACTTATATAAACTAGTAAAAGAAGGGTGATATTATTTATGGACGCATTAGAAAGAAAACAAGAAATTGCAGAATTAATTAGAAAAAATGAAAGACCTATTTCAGCATTATTTCTTTCAGAAAAATTTAATGTACCAGGAGAAATAATAGCACAGGATATTTTAGATTTAATAGAATCTGGAGAAGATATTTTATTTCAAAACGCTGGTTATTTTATAAGGCAAGAAAAAGTTGCTAGATTAATAAAATCTCACCATGAAGATTTAGATACTGAAGGAGAACTAAATATAATTGTAGATTTAGGTGGATATGTAGAAGATGTCATTGTAAAGCATTTAACCTATGGTGAAATAAGATTAGATTTAAATATTAAGAATAGAGAAGATGTAAATAAATTTGTAGATAATTTAAAAATAAAAGGTAAAGGACATCTTAAGAATTTAACTAAAAATTATCATTATCATACAGTCTGTGCAGATAGTGAAGAAATATTAGATGAAATAGAAGATGAACTTGAAAAAAATGGATATTTAGTAAAATAAAAGCACTCAATGAGTGCTTTTATTATTTTTATATATTATTATCAATAAATTTTCTAATGTTTAAGATTATACTTTGTATATCTTCTTTTGTAGTAAGAGCATTGTTACAACAAAAACGAAGTACAGTTTTATTTTTAAGAATTGTTGTTAGAAAAGCAGAATCATTTTCTTTTAAAGCATTTTCAGAGATTCTATGATTTATCTTATCTAGTTCAATTTCAGAAAATTTATCATTTTTATATCTAAAGTTAATGATGCCAAGTTGTGAATGAGATACTATTTCAAAATCATCATATTTAGAGATTTCTTTTTCAATCCAATCAGCAATAATAAATCCTTGATCAATAGTTTTTTTCATATTATCTAATCCAAGAGTTTGAAGTGTAAACCATAATTTAGTAGCACGAGCTGGTTTAGTAAGTTCAATTCCCATATCCCAAAAATTAAATCTATCTTCTGTAGACTTAACATCTTTTAAATATTCAGGATCAGCATGGAAAGATTTTAATAGTTTAAGCTTATCTCTACAAATTAAAACAGCACAACCATAAGTTTGGAAAAGCCATTTATGACCATCCCAAGTAATAGAGTCTGACTTTTCAATGCCTTTTAATTTATCTTTATGACTAGATAATAAAACACTTCCGCCATAGGCAGCATCAACATGAAACCAAAGATTAAATTCTTTAGCAATACTAGCAAGCTCATCTAAAGGATCAATAGAGCCAGTATTTGTCGTTCCTGCACTACCGACAACTAAAAATGGAATAAATCCATTAGAAATATCATTGATTATTGTGTTTTTTAATTCATGAGAATTCATTTGGAAATTATCATTGGAAGAAATTATTCTAATATTTTCTGTAGGTACTCCAATAATATGAAGTCCTTTTGCCATTGAACTATGGGTTTGATCAGACACATAAACTGTTCCAAGAGATAACTTTTCTAAAGGAAGTTTATCATCACGAGCAGTTACAGCAGCAGTAAGATTTCCCATAGATCCACCAGAAACAAAATTACCACCAAGTCCTTTAACTTCATATCCAACTAAAGAACCCATATAATTTATAGTTTCTTTTTCAATTTCAGCAGGTCCAGGACTAATTGTATATCCACCGCCATAAGGATTATAAATTGAATTTAAAAATTCTCCAAAAACAGAGTAGGGAGAAGTGGCACTTGGAATAAAACAAAAGTATTTAGGATGATTTATTTTCATTCTATAAGGATAAATATTTTCTATTAATTGTTTCGTTACTTCTTCTGGCTTACGGGCTTCTTTTTTAAAACCAATATTATCAATTTCAAGTCGCTTATCCTCAGATAATTCTAAAAGAGGGTCATTGTTTTTAATATTTTTTTGCATGTCGATAAGTTCAGGAAGAAATTCATTAAACAATTCTTGAATTTTATCCCAATCGTATAAATTTTCAAAAGATTTATTTGTCATATTAATTCTAGTATTAGTACTAGAAACTCACCACCTTAAAAGTATTTTCAACAATAATTATAACACCAAAAAATAATAAAATATGCTTTTCATAGGAGGAATATAAGACATAGTTATATGATTTATCTATAGTAAATATTTTGAAAAAATAAAAAGAACTCTAAAAAATAGAGTTCTTAGTTTTTTATAGGATTAAAGAATTTCTTCTAAAACTTCTTTTACTTTGTCTTTAGTCATATGGTTATAAAATTTACCATTTATCATAATATTTGGTCCAATACCACATTTTTTAAAACAATTTTGTGTAGTTAGTTTAATACGTCCATCGCTTGTAGTTTTATTAAAATCAACACCAAGAACATTTTTTACAGCCTTTATAACATCAATAGATCCGTTTTTAGCACACCTTGCTCCAGTACAACAAACTACTTCATATTCAACAATAGATTCTTTAATAGATGGTGTAAATTTAATTAATGTTTTTATTATTTTTTCATCAAGTTGGAAAGCATCAGCAATTTGTTTTTGATGGCTTTTTGAAACATAATCAAAAGAATCTTGTGAAAAACGTAAAGCTTCTTTTGCACCTTCTTGATTACCAGTTC
>CAMIZH010000012.1 GCA_946403255.1 uncultured Peptoniphilaceae bacterium
TTGCAACTTCATCTCCAACAACTCTTGCTCCTACTGCAATTATATTTGCATCATTATGCTTAGCTGTCATTTTAGCTGAATAGCTTTCAGAACAAACTGCTGCTCTTACACCTTTTACTTTGTTTGCTGCAAGTGATATTCCAATTCCTGTTCCACAAACAAGAACTCCCTTGTCTACTTCTCCACTAGCAACTTTTTCTCCTACAATTCTTCCGTAGTCTGGATAGTCAACTCTATCTTCACTATATGTTCCGTAGTCTACACATTCGTATCCTTGTTCTTCTAAATGTGCTCTTAACATTTCTTTAAGTGCAAATCCTGCGTGGTCTGAACCAAATCCTATTTTCATAATTTCCCCCTATAATCCCAAATTTGGGTTTGCTGTAGTTTCTTTATCATATGTTCCTGATTTATATAAATAATATCCTGCACTTGCAATCATAGCCGCATTATCAGTACAAAGAATTTTTTTAGGATAGAAAATTTCTATTCCTTCTTTTTTTCCTCTTTCTTCAAATGCACTTCTAATTCCATCATTTGCAGAAACTCCACCAGATATTACAATTTTGTCAAAATTATTTTCCTTTGCAAGTCTAAATGTCTTTTCAATTAAAACATCTATTACTGCTTGTTGAAAAGAAGCTGCAACATCTTTTACAACTATTTCATTATTATTTTGTTTTTCTTTGTGTAAATAATTTATAACTGCTGTTTTCAGTCCACTAAAAGAAAAATCATAGGAATTTTCTTCAAGCATTACTCTTGGAAAATCAACAGCTTTACTATTTCCTTCTTTAGATAACTTATCAATTACAGGTCCACCTGGGTATCCAATTCCCATAGATCTTGCAACCTTATCAAAAGCTTCCCCTGTTGCATCATCACGAGTTCTACCAACAAGTTCAAAATCAACATAATCTTTTACTTTTAAAAGATAAGTATGTCCACCAGATATTATAAGCCCTGCAAAAGGAGGTTTTAATTCTGGATGTGAAATGTAATTTGCACATACATGTCCTATTATATGATTTACTCCAATAAATGGTCTGTTAATTGCGTAGGCAAAGGCCTTTGCAGCTGATAGACCAACTAAAAGAGCTCCAATAAGACCGGGACCCCTTGTTGCAACAACTAAATCTATATCTTCTACTTTTATATTTGCTTTTTCAATAGCTTCTTGGAATACTGAATTTATTGCCTCAACATGTTCTCTTGATGCAATTTCAGGAACAACTCCTCCAAACTTTTTATGAGTACTAATTTGTGATGCAATAACATTGGACAAGACAATTCGTCCATCTTCTACAACTGCTACTGATGTTTCATCACATGATGACTCAACTGCTAATGTAATCATTTTTCACCTTCTAATCCACATTATAAGCCCATCTTTGCCTATACCGTAGTAATCTTTTCTAACTCCAGCTTCTTTAAATCCTAAACTTTCATATAAGTTTATTGCAACTATATTATCTTTTCTAACTTCAAGAGTTACTGAAAAATTTTTTTCTTCTAGTATTTCTAGTACAGAGCCAACTAGTATTCTTCCGTAACCATTTCCTCGATATTTTTTATCAATGGCAATATTATTTATATGAGCTTCATCAACTATCTTCATATAACTCATATATCCTATTACATCTTCACCATTTTCAATTACAAAAACATCTGAAAGTTCAATTTCTTCTATTTCCATTCTTAAAGCTTCACGAGACCATGGCGTTTCAAAAGAAGAATTTTCAATTTCTAAAATTCTATCTAAATCTCCACCATTTGCAATTCTAATTATTTCTTTCTTCATATTCTCTTTCTGCCTGTGAAAGTCTTAAATAATTTGGTAAAACTTCAAAATAATTTTCAGTTCCAAATTCATTGTATTTTTCTAAACCTAGTTTTGCTATTTTAGTACCTGAAAGCCCCATATCATTTGTCATTTTAATATCTAACGATTCTTTAAATTCATCATAAAATATTTCTCTTCCTGGACCTGTAAGTAAAATAGGTTCGTTCAACTCTTTTAATTCTTCTATTATTTCAGATACATCTTTTAAATCATCTTCTCTTAGAGTTATAAGTTTTCCATTTTCCTCTTTGAAAATACCACTATAGGCACGATGTCTTTTTGCATCTACGACTGGAACTATAATTCTATCTGAATTTGTATCAATTGCCATAGCCTTTAAAGAAGATAGTGACACTATATCTTTTTCTAAAAATTGTGCAAAAGTTTTTTGTATAGTAACTGCAATTCTAACTCCCGTAAAAGAACCAGGACCTACACCTACTGCTAAAAGATCAATATCATGAATTGTAAAATCAAGTTTTTTAAAAATCTCATCAATCATTTCTGTCAATGCTTCTGAATGAAATCTACTACCTGATAATAAATATTCTGCAATAATTTCATTATCTTCAATAATTCCCACAGAAGTTCTCATAGTTGATGTATCAATTCCAAGAATCTTCATTATTTTTTAACTCCTCTAATAATTCTTCTGCTCTTTTCCCAACAGCAACAAGATTATATTTTCTTTTTTCTTCATCTATTCTTTCTAAATTTATTTCTAAATAATCTTCAGGTAGCGCATCTTTTATTCTATCTGCCCACTCTATAATACAAACTCCATCTCCATAAAAATATTCATCAAAACCTAAATATTCTACATCTGCATTTGAAGTTAATCTATAAGTGTCAAAATGATATAAATTAAGATTTCCATAATATTCATTTATGATGGCAAAGGTTGGAGATGTAATATAATCTTCAATTCCCATACCAAAACCAATACTTTTACTCATTGTTGTTTTTCCAGTACCCAAATCACCATTTAAACAAATTACATCACCTTTTTGTAGCAATGAACCTAAATACTCCCCAAAACACTTAGTTTTTTCTTTATTCTCTATAATAAATTCCATAAACACCTCTTAAATATAGAAATTATATCAAAAAAACAAGATTTTTACATCTTAAAACTTTTCAAAATGCACATGTTCATTAAAATCCAGTTCTTTTTTCTCTCTTGGTATTACATTAGCATATCCAATTCCAATAACACATTCAACATTATAATTCTCAGGGATTGATAAAATATTTCTTATAACATTATGTCCAAATTCTCCCTTGGCATCTTTTTGCTCAAGTACATTTGCCCAACAAGAAGATAATCCAAGATCAACAGCTGCCATTTGAATATAAGTTGCACTAATACTTGCGTCTTGTGAGTAAGTATTTACTGCAATATCTTTATCTGTCAACACAACTATTGCAAGATTTGCATCTTTTAAAAATCCTGAATTAACTTTTTTAAAAGTTGAAAGTTTTAAAAGTGTATCTTTGTTTCTAACTACAATGTATTTTTTTGAATCAAAGTTTTTTGCTGTTGGAGATAACAATGCACAGTTTAAAATATAATTTAAATCTTCATCACTTACTTCTTTATCTGTAAATTTTCTTATACTTCTTCTCTTTTTACATAAATCTAAAAACATAATAAACCTCCCTTTTTCTAATTTTTATATCTTTTTTTATAATTAAACTACCATTTTTCCTAATATTATTATATCATTTATATAATATCCTAAAATAGGAAGTAAAATCATATATATTATGTAATAAATAGGGGGATTTAGATGGAATTACTTGAAGATAGAATTTTAAAAGACGGAAGAATTCTTGACGGCAATATTATAAAAGTTGACTCATTTTTAAATCACCAACTTGATATTGAATTTTTATCAAAACTTGGTGATGAAATTTTTGAACACTTTAAAGACAAAAAAATAAATAAAATATTAACTATTGAAGCATCAGGTATAGCTCTTGCTACTGTTGTTTCTCAATCTTTTTCAAATATACCAGTAGTATTTGCAAAAAAACAAAAAACTTCAAATATTGGAGATAATGTTTACCAATCACTAGTTAAATCTTATACTTCTAACAAAGAATATAATGTAACTGTATCAAAACAATTTTTATCTAGCGATGATAACTTACTTATTCTTGATGACTTTTTAGCCGAAGGCAATGCGCTAAAAGGGCTAATTGATGTTGCAACTCAAGCAAACTGTAATATAGAGGGTCTTTCTGTTGCAGTTGAAAAAGGATTCCAAGACGGTGGAAAAATCATAAGAGATATGGGGCATGATCTTCTTTCACTAGCTATAATTAAAACTATTGAAAACGGACATTTCGAATTTGATAACCAATAAAAAAAACTATTATTTTTCTTACATAATGTAGGATTAATAATAGTTTTTTATTTATATTAATTTAATTATTTCACCAAGTTCTTCTGCTAAAACTTGTGCTGTTTCAAAATCATTATCTTGTAATGCAAGTTCAATTTTTGTCTCAGCAAATTTTTTCTTTTCTTCAAGTTCCATAGTTTCTCTTTCAAAATATTTTGAATAAACAAGTCTTTTAAACTTTTTCATAGTTATTTTTCTTATAGATTTATCCTCAATTAAAAGCACATAATCCATAGTATTAATTATAAAATACAAATCATGAGATACCATTAAAACAGATCCATTATATTCTTCTACAGCTTTTTCTAAAGCTATTTGAGAATATGTATCCAAATGACTTGTTGGCTCATCTAGTAATAACATATTTGCATTTGAAATATCCATTTTTATAATTTGAATTAAATTCTTTTCTCCACCAGAAAGAGATGATATTTTTTGCTCTAAAAACTCTTCTTTAAAATTATATTTTTCAAGTTTTTCAACTATTTCTTCTCTAGTTTTTAAAGCATTTCCTGCAAGTTCTTCAAACACAGTATTTTTCTCATCTAAAATTTCACCTTGAACTTGTGATAAATATTCAAAATCTATATTTTCATTATATTTAATAGAGTTATCATCATTTTTATATAACTTTCTTAAAAGCGAAGTTTTTCCCGTTCCATTTGCCCCTACTATTGCAACTTTTTCTTTACTTCCAATAGCAAAAGAAATATTTTCAAGTAATATTTCATCAAAAGAAAGTTCTAAATCCTTAACTTCTAAAGCTATTTCATCTTCTATTATATTTTCTGTATAAAGTTCAATTTTAGGCTCTTTTATATAAACAAAAGGTGCTTCAATTTTTCTTGCTTCAAGTCTTTCTAAAATTTTAGCTCTTGAAGTTGCATGTCTTCCAATAGCCGCTTCTGCATTTAATGATGCTGCTTTTTGATATTTTTTTAATAATATTTCATTTCTTTCAATTTCTTCTTGATCTTTCATAGCAAGTTCTTGAAGTTCAATTTTCTTTTCAAGTAATGAGAATTTATAATCAATATATTTTCCGTCAAATTCCTGCACTAACATATTTTCTAAATGTAATATTTTATTAAAACAATTATTTAATAAATATCTATTATGAGTAACTACAAGAAGTGTGCCTTTATAATAATTTATTAAATTTCTAAGTGAATTTAAATTTTCAAAATCTAAAAAAGCATCAGGCTCATCCATTATTAATAAATCTGGAGTTTGCATCATTTCTTTTATAATTTTAACAAGTTTAAACTCTCCACTACTTAATTCAGAAACTAATAATTCTTGATAGTTTGGTATATTTGCAAGATTCATTCTCTTGTTGATATCAAGTTCAAAATCATTTCCACCTAGTGCATCTAAAGCATCAGAAACTACTTGATATTCTTCTAATAATCTTTCTATTTCTTCTGAACTTTCCATTTCAACGCATATATTTTCTAATTCTTTTTGTAATTTTAAATAATCCTGTGCAATATATTCAAATACTGTTAAATCTTTTATTTCATCCATATTTGAAAATTGGCTTATATATCCAATTATTGCATCTGGATCTATTTCTATATCTCCATTGTAAGAGTAATCTTTATAATTCATTAACAAATCTATTAATGTACTTTTTCCACTTCCGTTTATTCCTATAAAAGCACAATGTTGTCCTTCTTCTAAGCTAAAGGATATCTCCTTATATAAATCTTTTTGTGAGTGCCAATAAGATAAATTATTTACTTTTAGCATTTCATCAGCCTTTCTTTATTGACAATAAAACAAATTATCAATTTTAATTTTTAGGTGCTAAGTATAGCACTTTTTGGCCATACTTTCAATTATTTTTCACTTGATTAAACTAATAAAATATTTTACATATAAAAAATCAGACTATATCTTATTTTATACAGTCTGATTTTAATATTATTTTATAATCCAAATTCTGAAAATAAATCTCTTAAAGAGTTTTGTTCTCTAGGCATTTCTTGGATAAATTCTTGTTTTTGATTTTCTTTATTTTCTTCTTGTTTTTTTTCATCATCAGCAACTGAATAATCAGTAAATGTCATATTAACTTTTTCTTCTTTTCCATTTCTAATTATTGTAACTTCTGCACTGTCACCAATTTTATATTTATATAATGTTGCTCTTAAAGCATCTACTGATGCTATCTCTTCATTATCAATTTTTCTAATTACATCACCTTCTACAATTCCTGCTTTAGCAGCTGGTGAGTTTTCTATTACTCTATATACAAAAACTCCTGAATCTATTCCCATATCTTTTTTAAGATATCTTTGAAGTTGAACTGCATCAAGTGATTCTGTCCCCATAGAAACAACTTTATAATCTCCTGTTTCTATTACACTTTCTACAATTGGTTTTACAGAATTTATTGGAATTGAAAATCCAAGCCCTTCTCCTGCAGAAACTTTAACAGTATTTATTCCTACTACTTGACCTTTTTCATTTAAAAGAGGTCCTCCTGAGTTTCCTTGATTTATTGAGGCATCAGTTTGAATAAGTCCTGTCATATATCCACCGCCATCAACTTGTCCCACATATCTATTTAATCCTGAAATGATTCCTTGTGTTACTGATCTTTGATAAGCCATATCTATTGGATTTCCTATTGCTATAGCAACTTCTCCAATTTCAAGGTCATCAGAATCTCCAAGTTCTGCTGCAATTAGTTTTTCATTTGTATCTACTTTTACTATTGCAACATCAATTGATGAATCTGCCCACACTGGTTTTCCATCCACTGTAGTTCCATCATTAAGTAAAACTTTACAATCTTCAACTATAACGCCATTCATTTTTACAACATGGGCATTTGTTAAAATATATCCACCTTCATCTACTATAATTCCTGAGCCTGTTCCACGAGATTCAACTGCTCCAAAAATAGATTGTTGAGTTGCACTTGTTGTTATTCCTACAACAGATGGCATTGCCTTTTGAGTTACAGCCGTTGCAACATTATAATCTTTCTTTGAATTAATAGTTATATTTTCTCCTGAATATCCCCCATTATTTGTAGCTTTTTGTTCTACAACTAATGCAGAAGTTATAGCTGAACCAATTACTCCTCCAATTATTGCACAAACTAAACTTAATACAATAATTCCTTTATTTGATTTCTTCTTTTTTCTTCCATATCCATTTTCATAATTTTTTTCTTCATTGAAATCTGTCATTTGCACCAACTCCTTTTAAATTTTTATACCCATTTTAATCTTCCTTTATAAAACTTTGTCTAAATAAATATATATTTTGATAAATCTTAGATAAATTCTATATTTTTTGGTATCAATATAATAAGGGAGGTATGTTATGAAAATTACTTTTATAAAACATTCTTGTTATACAGTTGAAACAGAAAATAATTTTTTAATATTTGATTATATTGGTGGTAAATTGAATTTTCCTGAAAATAAAAAAGTTTTCTTTTTTGTAACTCATAGACATCAAGATCACTTTAGTTCAGAAATTTTTAATTACAAAGCCAATCATTATATTATAAGTGACGATACAAAAACACCTGCACCGCTAAATACAACTTTTGTAAGTCCTGATAAAACTTATGAAATCGAAGGACTTTCTATTAAAACAAGTGGTTCTACTGATGAAGGTGTTGCCTTTTATGTAAATGTTGACTCTACTGGCATTCTTCATTCTGGAGATTTAAACCATTGGGTTTGGGATAGATATTCTAAAGAAGAACATGAACATATGAAAGTCTGGTTCCAATCAGAAGTAGATAAATTTAAAAATGAAAAAATTGATATTGTAATGATGGTAGTTGACCCAAGGATGAAAGACTCATATTATCTTACTGGTAAATATATTTTAGAAAATATTAATGCAAAATATTATTTCCCTATGCATATGTGGGAAGATTTTGAAATTTCTAAAAGATTTAAAGATAGATTCCAAAATGATTTTAAAAATAAAAATATCATGGTTGTAAGCCATGATAACGAAGAATTCAATATAGATTTATAAGAAGCCAAAGGGCTTCTTTTTTATTTATTAAAAAACATAAAAATAATTAATAAAAAAATCACTACAATTGAAAAAGATATTTTTATTTTCACCATTTCTTTATTCTTTTTTTTTTCAGTATATGTATTTTTTATCTTTTTATAATTTATTAAATCGAATACAGGAACTAGTATAATATTTAAAATTAATATAAACATCATTGTATAAAATTTATTTAATCCAAATTTCATTTCTAAAGTCGGTGCAATAAATATAATTAAAATCATAATAATCGAGCAAATAAATTTAATTTTTTTAATCTTTTTATCCATTTTAAACTCCTATTTAAAAGTAATTATAATAGTTCCTAACACTCCAATAAATATTAAAGTTAATAAAAATAATTTTATAAATCCATTTTGTTTTCTTCTTAATGAATAATCTTTAAAATTTTTTATATACATAGAATAATCTATAACAAGCGCTGATAAATAAAATATTATAATTCCAAATAATAATATTTTTCTAAAAACTATTGGCATATTTTCTCCAATAAAAGATAGAAAAGCTAATATTACAACAAACATAAATAAAAAATTCTGAATTTTTTGATAATCTCTTTTCATTTCTCACCTCATATTATTTTTTATAATATCATATATTTTTTATAAATTATTAATCTAATATTTTATCTTTCAAATCAAAAAATAAATTTATAATTTTTTTAAAAAAAGACTTTACAAATGATAATCATTATTATATACTTATATCAAGTTAGTGATACTAACTATCAATTAGTTTATTGTTATATTACACCCATTTGTTTATATGCGAAACATATAAATATTTAATCTAAGGATTTACCCCCTGAGATTAATGAATAAGAATTTTATACCGAGTTTTTCCTACCACTCCTTTCAGATTAAAATCGGTAGGGAAAAACCAAAATACCAAAGACTCCCATCTTTGGTATTTTTTTTATATAAAAAATAACACCTCTAAAGTTTTCTAAATTAAGTATATTCTACTTTTTATTTAGTATTTACTCTAAAGGTATTATAATTTTTAACTATTAATTATCTTTGTCTAAAAGTTTTTCTGTTTCCACATCATATTTATATTCTAAATCTTTTCCTGAAGTGTCTTTTAGTTCAATATTTAATTCTTTTCTACCATCATCTACTTCAATATCCCATTCATATAGACTATATCCTTCTCCTGCATCTTCTAGTGCTTTTTCTACAAGAGGATTAATCTTTGCAAGGTCTTCATTTAATATTTCAAAGCCATCTACAAACTCTCTATCTTTTTCAGAGAATTCTTTTAATACTTCCCCAGTAACTGGATCTATAATAATTTCATATTCTGCTTCTTCTGTTTGTCCTCTTACTTTATAAAGATAAGAACCTTTTTCATTGTCTAAAGAAATATCTTTAAGTTTAACTTCTGGTAATTTTTCTCTAAATATTTTTGCTGTATCTTCTGGTGTGATTTTAATATCTTCAAAGTTAATTTTTTCACCTTGAATATTCTCACTTACAACTGCATTTTCTATTTTGTCATTTAAATTCATATTATTGTTGTTTTCATCATTTTTATTTCCACAAGCAGTTAAAACTACAGCTAATCCAAGTGTTACTGGTATAATTTTTTTATTCATAAAAAGCCTCCTAATTTTTCTATAACTATTTGTCTTTTTATTATTTACCCTGTATTTCTATAGAATATTTATAATTTTATAACTTTCACCTAATATTCATCCTATTTCATAAAAGCATCATAAATACTTTCAATTGCTCTTTCATAATCTTTTTCTTCTACACCAACAATTATATTTATTTCACTAGCCCCTTGAACTATCATTCTTACGTTTATTTTAGACGCTGCTAGAGCTGTAAAAAGTTTTGCTGATGTTCCTATTGAATTTTTCATTCCACGCCCTACAACTGTTATAAGTGCAATTCCAGATTTAAATGCCACTTTATCTGGATTACAAAAAGATTTAAGTTCTGTTTCTATTGTATCCATTTTTCCAGTTAAATATTTATCTGCAACTATTAATGAAAGTGAATCTATACTTGAAGGCATATGTTCTAGTACAATTCCATTTACTTCTAAAACACTCATAAGTTTTCTGTGAAAAGATTTATCTTTATTCATTTGAATTTTTTCAATATTTATAACAGAAAAATGTTTTTTTCCAGATACACCAGTTATTTCTGATGGTCCTTTTTTATCTGTATCTGGAACTATAATTGTTCCCTTTTCTTCTGGCTTAAAAGTGTTTTTAATTTCTATTGGTATTCCCGCTGCAGTTACTGGAAGTATTGCCTCTTCATGAAGCACAGAAGCTCCAGCATAGGAAAGTTCTCTTAATTCTTTATAAGTTATAACTTCAATCTTTTTAGGATTTTTTATAATTCTTGGATCTGCTGACATAAATCCAGAAATATCTGTCCAATTTTCATACAGCGAAGTTTTCACACCTCTTGAAATAATTGAACCTGTTAAATCTCCTCCACCTCTTGAAAAAGTTTTAACTTCTTTATTTGGCATTGAACCATAAAATCCTGGAATTACTGCTTTTTTATGTTTTTTACTCATTTCATAAATAGCATCATAAGATTTTTTCTCATCAAAATTACCATTATTATTAAAGAAAATCAAATCTTTAGCATCGATGAATTCATATCCCAGAAGTTCTGAAAGTATAAGAGCATTTAAATATTCTCCTCTACTTGCTATATAATCTCTATCTTTGCCTTCTTCAAGTTCTAATTTAATTTTTTCAAAATGTTTTGTTAAATCAAGATTTAAACCACAACCATTAACAATTTCCTCGTATTTATTAAAAACTTTTTCCAAAGTATCTGAAAATGCAATTTTATGTTTTGCAAGGTCATAGGACAGATATAAAAGATCCGTTACTTTAGTATCCTCACTGTCTGATTTCCCAGGTGCGGAAGCCACTATATATCTTCTATCTTCGTCATTTAATACAATATCTTTTACTCTTAAAAACTGCTTACTATTTGCAAGTGAAGTTCCACCAAATTTTGATACTATTATACTCATTATTATCCTCCCTATAATCTAATAAATTATATATATATTAATGTTTTGTACGAGTTTCGTCAACATTTCTAAAAAACTTTGAATATAGTGTATAATCTAGCACCAACATTTGTTATAATGTAAATTAATAAAAGAAGTGAGGAATGACGTGTATTTATGGAAAAGAAATCATTAAGTAGCATAGTTTATGATAATTTAAAGGGAAAAATTCTAAATAATGAACTTTTTCCTGGAGATAAACTTATTGAAATGGACATTGCAAAAGAACTAGGAGTTTCAAGAACTCCAGTTAGAGAAGCTTTATCAAGATTAAGCGAGGAAGGACTTGTTGAAAACTTCCCTAGAAAATCATACATAGTTTCTAAAATCTCTATGAAAAAAGCGAGAGATTTATATGATGTTAGAACGGCTCTTGAACCTCTTGCAGTAAAACTTCTTGCAAATGAAGGTATTACTAAAAGAACTCAAGAATTAGAAGATATCGTAACTAAACTAATAGTATCTTATGAAGACAACGATCTTGAAACAAGTAAAGATGAAATAATGAACTGGAACGAAGCACTTATTAGTCTAACTCGTAATACAATATTAAAGGATACTCTTTATGTTATTAACGAAAGATTATATAGATTTGCTAATTTCATCTTTAAAGACGAGCAAAACATAAAATCTGTCTATGAAAATGTAAGTGCAATTTACGATGCTATAGAAAGCAAAGACGAGCAAAAAGCTTTTGATTTAAGTTATAAATATGTATCTAGTATTTATGATATGCTTGAATCTCAAAGTGATTACAAAATGTTTAGATTTTAATAAAAAAAAAGAGATTGCATATGCAATCTCTTTTTTATATCTTTTTTTAATTATATTCTTAGATTTCTTGAGAGTTTTCCCAAAGTCCGTGAATGTTACAGTAGCTAATTGCATAAACAGTTCCTTTTTTATCTGTTTTAACTTTAGCAGTAACTTCTGGATTTGAAAGAAGTTCTTCTTCTCCATGTGCTGAAAAATCAAATGAACCAACTTCAATAGGGAATTTAGCTCCTTCTGGTTGGAAAAATACTTTAATCCATCCAATATGATGTTCTAATGTATTTGGATGTTCGATTTCTTCTCCAACAATTGCTTTAATTTCTAGAATTCCATCATTGTTTGCTACATGTAATACTGGTACGTGTTTTTCTGCTTTCCAATCTCCACTTTGTACTGTTTCTGTAATTTTCATAATATATTTTACCCCCATAATTTTTCAATTTATCTTTCACTATTATATTACCCAATTAAAATTTAATTATACAAATAGAATATAATTTATTTAAATTAATTTCCTGTTGCTTCTAAAACTTCACAATATCCCCAGAAATTTTCTTTTAAATCTTTAAATGGATTTTTAGAATATTTCTTAATAAATTCTTCATTTGGATTTTTCTTTTGCATTTTATTTAAAACAGTTGCAACCTCAGCTCTTGTAATAGGTTCATTTGGTGCAAACTTATCTTTTCCTCTACCCTTCATTAAACCTTGTGAAGTTACTATATCTATGCTTTTTTTAGCCCAATGATTTTCCTTTATATCATTAAATTCCATTGGACGAATATTATCTTCATCATCTATATCAACTATTTTTGTTAATATTGTTGCAAATTCTGCTCTTGTTATTTCTTTTTCTGGTTTAAAAGTATTATCACTATAACCATTTATTATTTTTTCTTTTTCCATAAATGCTATTGATTCTGCATACCATTTTTCTGCTGATATATCTTTAAATGATGAAAATTCTCCCTTAGGATCTTTTCCATTTATAATTCTTGCAAGAACTGATGCAGCTTGTGCTCTAGTCATTTTATCATTTGGTCCAAATTTATCTTCAGAATATCCATTCATATATGGTTTTCTAATATATTTAGTTGCCTCATCTAGTTTATCTATTGCTTCCTTAAAGTCCTCTGTGCTTGGATCTGTTTTAACTCTTATATAATCACCATAAGCAATTGCAGCTTTAAGTCTTGCTGAGTCTTCTTTAGATACATTTCTAGTATTTAATCCCTTCGCCATATCTAAATAATCTTTTAAAGTTTCTAAAGTATAAAAGTCATCAACTGCCACTTCTGTATCTCCAGCTTTTTCAGCTTCTTCATCTTTTTTAATATCTTCTACAATTGTTTCTGTTTTATCTTCTTTTAAAACTTCTAAATCATGATCTGCAATTTTAGTATCTTTACCATCATCAAAATAACTTACGACTTTTAAATGTGTTCCTACTTCTAATGGTTGTATTTTTATAGCATAATTTCCCTGTGCATCACTTTTGCCCTTAGCAATTTCCTTATCTTCTAAAAATACTTTTACTACTGCATTTTTTTCTGTTTGTCCTTTTATTTCACTAGTGTCGTCATAAACAGCATTAGTTATTTTTAATGTACCATTTGATTTTTTAGTATTAGAACTTATATCTTTTTGTCCATTTGAAAATTCTTCTCCATCTTTAGATTCATAAGTTAAAACAGCTGAATTTGTAAAGACTTCACCTTTCATACCTTTTTTAGCTTTAGTTTCAATATCAATATTAAATTCTTTTTTATCTCCTAGTGCTTTTATATCCTTAACTATAAAAGATACTGTATTATTTGGAGATTTTTCTGAACGATTCATTGTAAGACCAATTTTTTTATCAATAGGTTTTAATTCTCTTAGAGAAACTTTTTCAGTATGCAAATCCTTGTCGATTTTTACTGTTACAGTAAAGTTTTTCACTTCTTTTGCAAGTTCTTTTGGGCTTGTTGGAAGTATAACTTTTAGAACATACTTTAAGCTATCTCCTGGTGCTACTGAATAAACCGCCTCTGGTTGAATAATTGTGTATTGAATTTTTGATCCCAAACTATTAGCTTTTTCTGCAGAAACATTTGTTGGCATTAAAAGCATAAATACAAAAAACAAACTCAAATATTTACTAATTTTTTTCTTCAACTTAATTCACCTCTTAAAAACATTATATTAAAAAAGTACTAATTTAACAATTATTTCATTTAAATACAAAAAAAGAAGACCTTAAGGTCCTCTTTTTTTTAAAACAATATAGGTTTTAATATTCTTAATAAAAATACTAACGCCAAGATAAACATTAATGGTGATACATCTTTTCTTTTTCCTGTTGTTAATTTCATAACAACAAAACTCATCATACCAAAAGCAATTCCTTCTGCTATTGAATAGGCAAAAGGCATCATAGCTATTGTTAAAAATGCAGGTACTGATTCTGAATAATCATCAAAATCAATTTCTGTTATCGGACTCATCATAAAAAGTCCTACCATAATTAAAGCTGGTGCTGTTGCTTCTTGAGGTACGATTGCAAATAATGGGAAAAAGAATAATGATATAAAGAAGAAAAATCCTGTAGATAATGCTGTAAGACCTGTTCTTCCCCCATCTGCAACTCCACTTGCACTTTCAACAAAAGTTGTTACAGTACTAGTTCCAAGTAGTGAACCAAGTGTTGTACCAATAGCATCTGCCATTAGTGCTTTACCAACATTTGGCAGGTCACCATTTTCATCTAAAAGTCCTGCTTTAGTTGCAACTCCTGTAAGAGTACCTACTGTGTCAAATAAATCTACAAATAAAAATGTAAACATTACTGAGAACATTTTTAAAGTAAATATATTATCAAATTGTAATTTGAATGCCACAGGTTTTAAAGAAGGTGGTAATGAAAAAATTGCCGTAGTTGGCAAATGTGTCACTCCCAATAAAAGCGCCATTACTGTAGATCCTAAAATCCCAAATAAAAGTGCGCCTTTTACCTTTCTTGCTGTTAGTACTGCCATTAAGAATAGTCCGAAGAAAGCTACTAACACATTTGGTGTTAATAAGTCCCCAAGGCTCAAAATCACTCCTTCACCGGGTACGATAATGCCTGCATTTGTAAATCCAATTAATGCTATAAATAAACCAATACCTACAGATACTGCTTTTTTAAGCGTAATTGGAATTGCAGTAAAGATGGCCTCTCTAACTTTAAACGCGGAAAGTAAGATAAAAACTATACCTTCCAGAAAGACTGCTGTTAAAGCGAAATCCCAACTTTGACCCATTTGCATACATACTGTATAAGTAAAAAATGCATTTAGGCCCATTCCTGGAGCAAGTGCAAAAGGTAGGTTTGCAAATAAACCCATAAATAATATTGCAATTACTGAAGAAATAATCGTAGCGGTAAAGACCCCTCCCTTATCCATGCCAGTTTCGGACAGCATATTTGGGTTTACAACTAAAATATATGACATTGTCATAAAAGTTGTAAGACCTGCCATAATCTCTGTCTTTACATCTGTCTTTCTCTCGGATAACTGAAATCTTTTTTCTAAAAATCTTTCGTGCT
The DNA here is from genome assembly GCA_946403255.1 of uncultured Peptoniphilaceae bacterium. Taxonomy (GTDB): domain Bacteria; phylum Bacillota; class Clostridia; order Tissierellales; family Peptoniphilaceae; genus Anaerosphaera. The sequence goes on from CAMIZH010000012.1 coordinate 15,701, forward strand.
CCATTTTGTTCCTCCTATTCTATTTTCAAAGTACATGAATATCATATCATAATTATTTAAAAAATTTATCACTAATTTAAAGAATTTATTAGATATTTTATAGATAAATTATAGATATTTATCTAGCTAATAAATTATCTATAATTTCCAATTATTTTATCTTTTGGGTATAATATAGCTTTAAGGAGGATATTATGAACAGTTATAAAATTATTGATAAAAAATATATAAATGAAGTAGATTCTGAAGTTCTAGTTTACGAACATATTAAAACTAAAGCTCAAGTTTTATGTCTTATAAATGATGATGAAAATAAAGCCTTTGGAATTGGTTTTAGAACTATACCAGAGGACTCAACAGGTGTTGCTCATATTGTTGAACACTGCACACTTTCTGGTTCTAGAAAATATAAAACTCGTGAACCTTTTATGGACCTAGTCCAATCAAGTATGCAAACTTTTTTAAACGCTATGACTTTTTCAGACAAGACAATTTATCCTATTAGCTCTAGAAATGAAAAAGACTTTTATAATCTAATGGATGTTTATTTAGATTCAGTTTTCTATCCTAGAATGTATGATAAAAAAGAAATTTTTCTACAAGAAGGATGGCATTATGAATTAGAATCTTTAGAAGATGAACTTACTATAAATGGTGTTGTATATAACGAAATGAAAGGTGTTTATTCAGATCCACAAAACACAATTTCTGATGCTATAACTTTTAATCTTCACAAAGATTCATCTTATGGAGTTGACTCAGGTGGAAATCCAAAAAACATACCTGATTTAACATATGAAAACTTTTTAAACTTCCATAAAAAATACTATCACCCATCAAACTCATATATTTATTTATATGGAGATTTAGATATGGAAAAAGCATTAAACTATATTGATGAAAATTATCTAAATGATTTTGAATATTCTAATGTAGATTCTAGTATTATTTTAAATGAACCATTTAAAGAACAAAAAACAGTTTATGAAACTTATTCTGCTTCTAAAGATGAAATATCAGAAAATAAAGACTTCCTTGCTTATACTTGGTGTCTTGGAGATAGCAAAAACAAAGAAGATTTATTTTTAAGAGACTTTTTATCTGAACTTTTAATAGATGCTGAAGCTGCACCAATTAAAAAAGCTCTTTTAAAGGCTGGAATTGGTGAAGATATATATGCTGAAACTTCAAGTTCTGAAGTTCTTGACCTTTCCGTTGTTGTAAAAAACACTTCAAAAGAACGACTTGATGAATTTAAAAAAATAGTTGAAGATACATTAAAAGATCAAATCACTAATGGTATAGATCGTGATTTATTACTTGCAACTTTAAATAAATTTGAATTTGCTTTTCGTGAAGGTGGCGGAACTCAAAGAGCTATTATTTATTATATAAGAGCTTTAAATTCTTGGCTTTACGACAACTCTCCTTTTGATGGACTCACTTTTAATGACACTATTGAAAACTTAAAATCAAATATAGAAGATGGCGTTTTTGAAAAATATATAGAAGAAAAACTTTTAAATAATAATTACTCACTTATTACAGTTGCAACTCCTGAACTTGATAAGAATTTAAAAGAAGAAGAAGAATTAAAAATCAAACTTCAAAAATATAAAGAAAGTCTTTCAAAAGAAGAACTAGAAGAAATCATACAAGCTCATAAAGATTTAAATGATTTCCAAATGACTGAAGATTCTAAAGAAGATAAAAAAACTATTCCAAGTCTTGAACTTTCAGATATTTCTGACAAGATAACTCATATTGAAAGAGAAGTTATACAAGAAGACTTTGCAAAAGTTTTAGTAAATGAACAATTTACAAACGAACTTTCTTATCTTACTTTTGCTTTTAATATAGACCATATATCTAAAGAAGATATTCAAAATCTATCTTTAATTACAGATTTACTAACAAAGGTAAATACTAAAAATTATTCTTACGAAAGTTTAAATAATGAAATTTACAAAACTACAGGTGGAATTGTTATAACTAATGCTTCTTATTCTGATAGTAAAAATAGTAAAAACTTCTTCCCTTATTTAAATGTTTCAGTAAAAATGTTAGACGATAAAATTGAAGATTCATTAAATCTTTTAAATGAAATTATAAATACTTCTGATTTTTCTGACAAAGATAGAATTAAAGAAATCCTATTAACTGAAAAATCTCAAATGGAATCATCAATTCTTCAAAATGGACATGGAATTGCCTCAGAAATGGTTAAATCTTATTATTCACCACAAGGTGATTACAATATAAATATAAGTGGACTTCCAATTTACTTTTATCTTTCTGATTTACTAGAAGATTTTGATAATAAATGGGAAGATTTTAAAAATTCTATTGAGAATTTACTATCAAAAATATTTGTAAAAAATAGATTAATAATAAATTACACTGGAAATAAAGAAACTTATATAAAAAATAAAAAGCATTTTGAAAATCTTGTAAATACTTTCAATACAAATTCTTATGACATATGTCCTTATGAATTTAAAAAAGATAATAAAAACCAAGCTTTTAAAACTTCTGCAAATGTTCAATATGTATCTAAGGGTTATAACTTAGAAGACCTAGGAGAATCATTTGACGGCTCCTTAGCAGTCCTCGGAAACATTTTAAGCATATCATACCTACACTACAACATTCGTGCTAAGGGTGGTGCTTATGGCGCTGGTATTCGTTTCTCAAGAACTGGGGACATACTAACTTATTCTTATAGAGATCCAAATCTTTTAAATACTGTTAAAGTTTATGATGAAATTGGAGATTTTGTAGAAAATTTAGATATTACAGAAGATGAACTTAAAAACTATATTATTGGTTCTATGAATTCCTTTGATCCACTTTTATCACCTTCGCTAAAGGGAAATATAAACCTTTCAAGATATATTTCAGGTATTACTGAAGAATCTATTGAAAAGATTAAAAAAGAAGCTATTGCTACAAATGTTGATAAATTAAAATCCTATGCTCCTATATTAAAAAAAGCTATGGATGAAAATTATATTTGCGCAATTGGTGGAGAAGAAAAAATAAAAGAAGATTCAGGACTATTCAAAGAAATACTAAATTTAAAAAGATAAATTAATATAAAAAAAGATAGACTTCTATTTTAGAATTCTATCTTTTTTATTTACTCTTCTTTATTTTCAATTATCTCAACTTCTTCACTGCTTTTTATTTCCCAATGAAGTACAAAAGTTATAACAACTCTTAAAGCCACAACTGCAGCTAATATTATAAATTCATCAATTTCTCTTATAATTACAGTCTTTAAAATTTCCGCTGCAAGTTTAAATTCTAAACTAAGTGCTAATGCTTTTGCAAAATCAATCTTTAATTGATTGTCACCAAGATCAAAATTTGTTTTAAAAAGTCTCACTATACTTCTTATTGTTCCTAAAACAATTATTAAAACCCCTAACAATTCTAAAATACTTGTTATATAAGGAATTACACTTATTAAAATTTCTTCTACAATCATTTCGCCCTCCTAATACATTGTTATAAAGCCATTTTATCATTTTTAAAAATTTTTGCTAGAAGATTTTTATAATAAAAAAGTAGTATTAATAAATTTCTTTATTAATACTACTCTTTTAATTATTGTACTTTAATTACATATTTAACTTTTGTTTCTACAGCTTCTGGTTTTCCAGTAAATGAATCTTTATTTTGTGATATTTCAACAAGCTCATCTCTCATAGCCATTATATCTTCAATATCATCTGTTTTTTCAGTTACCTTACGACGCATTTCTTTTATTCCATCTTCCATATATTCATTTACACCATCAGCTAGTTCAGTAGTTCCTTCTACTAAATCATCTGCTGCTTCTGTTAAGTCTGGTGATTTATTATATAGTGATGATAATCCACCTGAAAGTTTTCCAACTCCATCTTTTAAAGGACTTACTCCATCTAATTGAAGTTTATTTAAACCTTCATCTAAATCTGCGCTTCCCTTTACTGCTGCTTCTGTTCCTTCTTGAAGATCTGTAGTTCCATCATATAATTTTTCACTACCATCTTTAAGATCCGAAACTCCATCTGCAAGTTTTAAAGTTCCATCATATAGTTCACCTTGACCTTCTTGAAGATCTTTTGAACCATCGTATAGTTTTTCAACACCATCTGTTAATTCTAAAATTTTATCATTTAATGTTGGAAGTTTTGCTTTACCCATTGCAATCTTAGCATTGATTTCAGTCATTTGTTCAACCATCATCCCAAGTCCTACAATTTGTTTTGTGTTATCAGCAATAATATCATCAACACTAATTTTAATTTCTTCAAGGTTTAAGTTCATAGTTGATTTTATAATGTTTATTTGTAATTGAATTTCATCAGCTGTTTCTCTAAGTGCTACTGCTCGACTTTTTAAATCATTTGCACCTTCTGCTGTTGCTATCGCTTTTTCTTTATTTTCTTCATTAGCTCTTTCGATTCCAGAAGTATCTAAATTATCTGATGAATCTCTTCCAACTGCACCAACTAAACTCATTGCATTATCAATTTTATATGATTGCGATTTTAAAGACTCATCAATTGATTCTGATACATCTCCTCTAAAATCATCTAATGCTTGATTTGCTTGAGCAAGAGTTTGCTTATTTGGTAAATTTCCTGATTTAGGAGCATCTGCAATACTTGCATTTTTAGGAAGTCCCTTTGCAATATTTTCTAATTCTGTAGCTTTTTCATTTAATCTTATAACTTGCCCTTGCATTTCTGCTAATGCTGATGCTACTTTAGCATTTGAAGATCTATCCGCTTTTCCATCATTAACACTATCTATATCTTTTTGTTTTTCTTCAATATTTCCTCTTAATGCTTCAAGTTTTTCGTCAATTCCTACAGCACCTTTTTTTAATTCTTCAACTGATTTTTGTGCCATAGTTCCTTTTGCTTCATACTCTTCAATATGAGAAGCTACTTCATCAAATCCTGCTTTCATAGCTTGTGCCCCGTCATTTAAAGTTGCAGTACCTTCTACTAAATCATCTGTACCTTCTTTTAATTTTCTAGCACCATCATTTAAATCTTCCATTTTCTCATCTAAAGTATTTACTCCAGATACTAAATCACTAAATTTTAAATTTAATTTTTTAGCACCATCATTTAAATCTTGAGAGCCTGATGATAATAATTTAGTACCATCAAGTGCATCTTCCATAGATGATTGAAGATTATTTGCTCCATCATATAAATCATTTGAACCATCATAAAGTTCTTTATGTGCATCTACAAGGTCATAAATTGCATCTGAAAAGTCCATTGAACCATCTTGAAGTTCAATTGCACCATCAAGCATTTCTTGACCTTTTTCATCAAGTTCTTCTAGTGCATCTGTAAGTTCATCAAAAGAATCAAATTCTTCAAACTCTGGATCAGTTTCAAATAAATCTGTTATTGTAAATAGCATAGTTGGTTTTTCAAAGTTTTTAACATCAGCTGTAATAGTTATACTATCTTCAATATAGTCATAAATATCAACTTCTAATGTATCTAATTTCTTTTGGAAAGTTTCTGCCATTCCTGGGAACAATGAAAATCCTACAAATTCAGTTTTTCCATCATCTAAAACTTTTCCATTTGTTTCAATTTCTTTAAAAGTATCTGTAGATAAACTTATTCCACCTGCAACAATATAAGGAATGTGAAGTGTTTCCATTTTTCCATTTATGTTTCTTCTAAATTTTTCTTTATTTTTTGCTTCTATTTGAATTTCAAGTTTACCACTTTTTCCTTCAAGCTTTTTAAGTGAAGTTTTTTTACCATCTAATTTATAAGTTATTTTTAAATCTATTGGTAAATCTTTTGTGGATTTTCCTTGATAGTATATATCTTTTTTATCTGATTTCCAGTGAAGTTTATTACCTTTTTTCTCTGGTTGTTCATCACCTTTTAAGTTCTTAATGTCTTTTAGGTTTGAAATATCTTCTACATCTAATTTTTCATCGCCATGTAGCCAAACACTTACTGTTTTTTCTTTAACTTTTCCTTTATCATCCATTAAAATATATACTGTTTCATCTTTTTTAATATTAGAATTATTTCCTGCAGCAAAGGCTGGAGTAACAGTACTAATTGCTAATATTGCACTAAGTGCTAAGGATGTAATTTTTTTATTGTTCAACTTTTATCTCCCCTTTTACAGTTTTTCTAAGATCAAGTGTTGAGATTCTTAAAAACTTATCAAAGAATAGTAATAATGGTGGCATAAGAACTAAAATTACTATCATAGATATTAAAGCCCCTCTAGCTAGTAATATACAAATAGAACCTACCATTCCCATCTTTGAATATAATCCTACTCCTGCTGTAGCTGCTAAGAAAGCAAGCCCACTTGTTACAATTGATCTGGCCGTCTCAACCATTGAAGTTTTCATTGCAATATATTTATCT
>CAMIZH010000013.1 GCA_946403255.1 uncultured Peptoniphilaceae bacterium
TTTATATAAAGTTTGAACTTTTGAAAAAAATTCTTACAAAGAAGAATAATATTAAGGGATGGTTTTATAAATTGTTCTTTTTTAAAATAGAAAATCTATAGTTAGATTGAGGTGTTTTTAAAGATTTATTCTTTAGTTATTAAAATAAAAACATCTAATTATAAAATAATATTTTAATTGCCAATTACAAGAAAAAAATAAGTGGAAGTTTTTATATATAGATATAGGTATTTATAAGGGTTTTTCTTATTGTAGTTTTAAACTATATATAGTATAATTGGAAAAATATACTTTTATAAGAAAAAAGAACATTTATTTATTACGTTATTGATTTTTAAAGGAGATGCACTAAGATGATTGAACTTAATAATATTAAAAAAGAAGAAAATAATATAATAAAATGGAGAAGAGAACTTCATAGTATTCCAGAACTTGAACTAGAACTTCCAAATACAGTTAAATATGTAGAAGAAGAACTTGAAAAAATGGGAATACCATATAAAAAATTAGTAAATGGAAATGCAATTGTAGGACTTATTGAAAGTGGAAAAGAAGGTAAAACAATTGGTATAAGAGCCGATATGGACGCTCTTCCAATAAGAGAAGAAACTGGACTTTCTTGTCAGTCTGAAAATGGAAATATGCACGCTTGCGGACATGATGCACATACAGCAATGTTGCTAGGAGCTGCAAAAATATTAAATGAAAATAAAGATAGCTTTAAAGGAAATATAAAATTATTATTCCAACCAGGGGAAGAATATCCTGGTGGAGCAAAACCTATGATAGAAGAAGGAGCTATGGAAAATCCTCATGTAGATGCAGTTATAGGACTTCATAATGGATTTATAAATCCAAGTGTAAAACCTGGTTCTATTGGAATTAAAAAAGGATCACTAATGGCATCTATGGATAGATTTTATATAAAGGTAAAAGGACAAGGTGGACATGGTGCTTATCCTGACAAAACAGTAGATAGTGTTGCAATTGCAGCAGAAATTGTAACAGCACTTCATAAAATTGTTTCAAGAGAAGTTCCAACTACAAAACCATCTATACTTTCTGTTACACAAATACATGGTGGATTTAATCAAAATATTTTACCAGATATAGTTGAAATGGAAGGAACAGTTCGTGCAACAGATGAAGATGTAAGAAAATTTATTGCTGGAAGAATTGAAGATGTAGCAACTGGAATTGCAAAAAGTTTTAGAGCTGATGCAGAAGTTGTTTATGATTATAAATATCCAGTAGTAATAAATGATGATGACTTTACAGATTTCTTTGAAAATATAGCAGAAAAAGTAATAGGAAAAGAACATATAGTAGAACTTGTAGACCCAATAATGGGTGGAGAAGATATGGCTTATTTCCTTCAAGAAGCTCCAGGAACATTTTTCTTTTTATCAAATCCAAAAGATGAAGAAAATCCAGTTCCGCATCACAACTCAAAATTTGATATAAATGAAGATTATTTATATATGGGAACAGCGTTGTTTGTAAACACTGCAATTGAGTATTTGAATAAGGAGGAAATATGAAAAACAAAAAATTGCATATTTTAGTTTTAGTAATAGTAGTAATAGCAGAACTTATAGGTACAAAAACATTTAAAATTGGTGCAGGAAATATTGTACTTTTACCTATGATATATGCATTACTTTTAGGAATACTTTTAACACCAAAGTTTTTAAATATTGCTAAAGAAAAAGAAATGGAAGATGCAGGAAGTTTAATAAGTATAACTCTTATGCTTCTTATGGCAAAATATGGAACAACAATAGGACCTTCAATTCCAATTATTATAAAATCATCACCAGCACTTATACTTCAAGAATTTGGAAATGTGGGAACAGTTTTAATAGGAGTTCCATTGGCAGTATTTTTAGGACTAAAAAGAGAATCAATTGGAGCTGCACATTCAATAGCAAGAGAACCAAATGTAGCTTTAATAGGAGAAAGATATGGACTTGATTCTGAAGAGGGACAAGGAGTTTTAGGAGTATATATAATAGGAACTGTTTTTGGAACTATTTTTATAGGACTTTTAGCAACAGTACTTGCAGCTTATACACCATTTCATCCATATTCACTTGCAATGGCATCAGGAGTTGGTTCAGCAAGTATGATGACAGCATCAGTTGGATCACTTTCAGCAATGTATCCTGAAATGGCAACAGAACTTCAAGCCTTTGGAGCATCAAGTAACCTTTTATCAGGACTAGATGGACTTTATATGTCAATATGGATAGCACTTCCATTGGCAGAAAGAGTTTATAAAAAAGCATATAAATTTAAATATAAAGAATTACCACCAGTAAGAGAGGAGAAAGAAGTATGAAATTAAGTTTAAAAGATTCAGCAATTATATTATTAATAACTTCAATAATAACTTTATTCGGAAATTTTGCTGGTTATAATGTATCAATACTAGAAGCACTTCCAGGAATGGTAATATTATTACTTGTTTCAGTATTAGGAATTATGCTTTCAAATGTAATGCCAGGAAAAATTCCAAGTGTTGCTTATATAGTTACGCTATCAACAATACTTACAATTCCAGGAGTACCTTTTGCAGAAGAAATATTTTTATATACAAGTAAAGTAAACTTCTTAGCTTTAACAACTCCAATTCTTGGATATGCAGGAATTTATACAGGAAAAAATCTTGATGATTTAAAGAAAACAGGATGGAGAATTGTTGTTTTAACACTTGCAATTATATTTGGAACATATTTTTTCTCAGCACTTATTGCACAAATTATTTTAAAATTTATTGGAATGATATAAATAAAAAGACAGTTCAATTACGAACTGTCTTTTTTATATTACATAACGACTACTTTATAACCTTTATCAACAAAAGGTTTCATTCCTGCGTGATTATTCATATCAGATAAAAGTGGATATGGAAGAGTTTCATTGTATTCAAGAACATTTAAAACTTTTGAACATCCTAGACAAACTCCAGCAATTAAATTGTTTTCAACTGCTTTTTTGTATAGTGAATTGTTTTCTTTTTCAAGTTCTTTTGGTAATAGAACTGATTGTCCTTCAAATATGATTTTAACTTCATGACCACCGTCGTGCATATCAATTGCATTCATAAGAAGATGCATAAAGCACATTTTTTCTCCTTGCATTGCATAAAATAAATATTTTTCTTTCATATTAAATCCCCTTTCTATATCTCATATACCACTTAATGAAATATTATAACGATATTTGCATAGATTTGGTGAGCGATACTGTCTAAAATAATTGTTGACACTTATTTTTAATAGGAGTATAATGAATTTTGTTAATAAGTTATGCACTTTTAGCTCAGATGGTAGAGCAACTGACTCTTAATCAGTGGGCCCAGGGTTCGAGTCCCTGAAGGTGCACCAGAACGCCGTTAGATTTATTCTAACGGTATTTTTTTATGCAAAATATAAAAATGTACATATAATTGATTTTTTAATGTATAATTTTATGTAACTAGATAGAGGTGTAATTATGAATAAAATAGATATTGTTGTAACTACAAATTTTGGTCTTGAAGCTATTACTAAAAGAGAATTATTAGCTTTAGGATATGAAGATTTAAGAGTATTTGATGGAAAAATTGAATTTAAAGGATGTTTAAGAGATATTGCAATTTTAAATTTAAACTTAAGAACGGCAGAAAGAGTTTTAATTAATCTTGCTTCTTTTAAAGCGACAACTTTTGAAGAATTATTTAACAAAACATTTGAGATAGACTGGAAAGAGTTAATACCTGTTGATGGAAACTTTATAGTTCAAGGTAGAAGTGTTAAATCAAAACTTTTCTCTATATCAGACTGTCAAAGAATTACTGAAAAAGCAATTATAACTAAACTTCAAGAAACTCATAAAATAAGTTGGTTTGAAAAATCAGGAGACAGATATAGACTAGAAGTTTCACTTTTTAAAGATATTGCTACTATAACTTTAGATACTTCTGGAGATGGTCTTCATAAAAGAGGATATAGAGAGGCTTCTTATAAAGCTCCAATAGCTGAAACTATTGCAGCGGCTCTTGTTATTCTTTCATATTGGAATCCAGATAGAATGCTTTGCGATCCATTTTGTGGATCAGGAACTATTCCTATTGAAGCTGCTATGATTGCAAAAAATATTGCTCCAGGGCTTATGAGAAAGTTTGACTCTGAAAATTTCTTCTTTATGGATGAGAATTTTTATAAGGAAGAAAAGAAGGCTTGTTATGAAAGAATTGATTATGAAAAGAAATTAGAAATATATGCATCAGATATTTCTAGTGCTGCTATAAGTATTGCTAAAAATAATGCTGAGTTATTAGGTCTTGAAGATGATATTACTTTTTTTGAAAAGGATGTAAGAGAAATTGATCTTCCTGATGAATATGGAGTTATTATTACAAACCCACCATATGGTATAAGAATAGGTGTAGAAGATGCTCCGGAGCTTATTAGAGAGCTTGGAAAGCTATATAGAACGATACCTACTTGGTCAGTTTATGCTATTACAGCTGATGAAGATTTCGAAAAGCAATTTGGCAAAAAATGTGATAGAAAAAGAAAGCTTTATAATGGTAGAATTAAAACTGATTATTATCAATATTATGGACCAAAGCCTGAGAAAAAATAAAGCTTGTCTAAAAATTATGGCTAAAATTATTTTTGTGATATAATTTAGATAGGGAGTTGAAAATTATGGATTCTGTTTCTGAAAATTATTATGAAGGTACAAAACTTAATTATCAAATCTTAAATGGGATAGCGGACCTTGTTAGAGTTCTTGATGCTGAGAATAGAGTTATTTTTGTAAATAAAGCTATGTCAGAGACTTTAGGATATGATACTGAAACTTTAATATGTAGCATAAATCAATCGGTAATAAAGTCTGATATTACAGCAAGAACATTGGAAACAGGTGAGGTAATTCAAAGAGAAGAAAGTATTGATGGAAAATCTTTTTCTGTAAAATGTTCTCCAATTGTAGGTGCAAAGGGAGAAATTATAGGGGCTGTTGAGGTTTTTCGAAATACTACTTATGAAAAAAAGCTTCAAAAGGAAATTATTGATAAAAATAAATTAATGACTGTTGAAATGCGACAAGCTAGTAAAATTCAACAAGCTCTACTTCCTGAAAAAAATTTTTTAGATAACTTAGAACTGGATTATTTATATAAACCATCAAATATGCTAAGTGGTGATATGTTTGATATTTTTAAAATAAATAATGACAATATTGGTATGTATATTGCCGATGTTGTTGGACATGGTTTTGCTTCATCAATGGTTACAATGTTTATTAGACTTTTAATTAGAAATATTCCTGCTTCAAAACTTTTAAAGCCATCAAAGGCTTTAGCTGAGGTTAGTAGGAGATTTACTAAATTAAATTTAGATATAGAAGTATATTTTACATTTTTCTATGGTGTTTATAATAAGAAAAATGGAACTTTTACTTTTTCAAATGCAGGGCATTTTCCATCACCAATATTATTTGATGGAAAAAATATAATAAATCTTGAAACAAGTGGATTTCCAATATCGAGATTCTTTACAGGTATTGAATATGAGGATTATTATATAAATTTAAATTGCTCTGATAAGCTGTTATTTATGACTGATGGAATTACTGAGGCTGAAAACAGACAAAAAGAAGCTTTTGGAACTGAAAGAGTTGGAGAGATTTTAAGGGATAATAGTGTTGATGAACTTAAAATTTTAAGTAGTGAGTTACAAAAATTTGTTAAAGAAGATCAAAAAGATGATATGACTTCTTTATTAGTTAAAGTTTGGTAAAATTATATAGAAAATTAGCCTGCATTATCTTTAAAAAGGTAGTGCAGTTTTTATTTCGGAAAACATTTTTTTATTTTAAAATACAGTTTTTTGTATCCTGTACAAACTGCTAATTATCAATATAAAGAGCTGTATTTTTATTAGTAATAGTAAAAAATTAATTATCTTGAAAAAAAATTAATAAATGTTATAATATTAACTATGCATGTTATTTAATTAACATTCTTTTACCTGATTATAATAAAAGTGTGAGGGGGATTTAAAATGGATTTTAGAATGGACAAGGAACATTTACTACTTCAAGAAATGTATCAAGCATTCGCTGAAAATGAAGTAAAACCTATGGCAGAAGAAACTGATGCTACAGAAGACGTTCCTATGGATAATGTAAGAAAAATGGCTAGATATGGATTCTTCGGAATACCATTTCCAAAAGAATACGGTGGACAAGGTGCTGACTACTTAGCTTATGCTATGGCAGTTGAAGAACTATCAAAAAAATGTGCAACTACTGGTGTTATCGTATCTGCACATACTTCACTTTGCTGTGCTCCAATTTTTGAACACGGTACTGAAGAACAAAAGAAAAAATACTTACCAGAACTACTAAGCGGTGAAAAACTAGGTGCTTTTGGTCTTACTGAACCAGGAGCAGGAACTGACGCTTCAGGTCAACAAACTATTGCAGTATTAGACGGTGATGAATATATCCTTAACGGAACAAAAATATTTATTACAAATGGTGGAATTGCTGAAACTTTCATCGTTATCGCTATGACTGACAAATCAAAAGGAACAAAAGGTATCTCAGCATTTATCGTTGAAAAAGATACTCCAGGTTTCTCAATTGGTAAAGTAGAAGACAAAATGGGAATCAGAGGATCTTCAACTACAGAACTTGTATTTGAAAACTGTAGAATTCCTAAAGAAAACCTACTTGGTAGAGAAGGAAAAGGATTTGCAATTGCAATGAAAACTCTTGATGGAGGAAGAATTGGAATCGCATCTCAAGCACTAGGAATCGCACAAGGCGCTCTAGATGAAACAGTTGAATATGTAAAAGAAAGAAAACAATTTGGAAAGAGACTTTCTCAATTCCAAAATACACAATTCGAACTTGCTAGTATGCAAACAAATACAGATGCAGCTAGACTTCTAGTTTATAGAGCAGCTGATAGCAAACAACATAAACTTCCATACTCTCATGAAGCAGCTATGGCAAAATTATTTGCTTCAGAAACTTCATCTGATGTAACAAGAAGATGTTTACAATTATTCGGTGGATATGGTTATACAAGAGATTATCCAATTGAAAGAATGATGAGAGACGCTAAAATTACTGAAATCTACGAAGGAACTTCTGAAGTTATGAGAATGGTAGTTTCAGGATGGATGGGCTTAAAATAATTAATCGGAGGTATAGATAGTTATGAAAATAGTTGTTTGTATAAAACAAGTACCAGATACTAACGAAGTTAGAATTGATCCGGTAACTAATACATTAATAAGAGACGGAGTTCCAAGTATTATCAACCCTGATGACAAAGCAGGTCTTGAAGCTGCACTTCGTATAAAAGATAATAACCCTAATGATGTTGAAATCACTGTAATTACAATGGGACCACCACAAGCTGAAAATGTTTTAAGAGAAGCTATGGCTATGGGAGCTGACAAAGGTGTACTTGTTACAGATAGAGCATTTGGAGGAGCTGACACTTGGGCTACTTCTACAACTCTTGCTGGAGCACTTAAAAACTTAGAGTATGACCTAATTATTACAGGAAGACAAGCTATTGATGGAGATACTGCACAAGTAGGACCTCAAATTGCTGAACATATTGGACTTCCACAAGTAACTTATGCTGAAGATATTACTATCAATGGCGATGTAGTTACTGTAAAAAGACAATTTGAAGATAGATACCACATTGTTGAAGCTAAAATGCCATGTCTTGTAACAGCTCTTGCTGAACTTGGAGAACCAAGATACATGACAGTTGGTAGAATCTTTGATGCTTACAAAGAAGATATTACTATTTGGGGATTAGATGATATTAAAGCTAACCTTGATGTTGCTAATATTGGACTTAAAGGATCACCTACAAAAGTTAAAAAATCTTTTGCTAGACAAGGTAAAGGAAAAGGCGTTATTTTAACTGAGCTTTCAGCTGACGATGCTGCACAAGCTATTGTAGCTAAACTTCAAGAGAAGTATATTATCTAAGTAAGGGAGTGTGAATTAGATGAGCAGAGATGTATTTGTATTTGTTGAACAAAGAGATAATACTATCCAAAAAGTTGGTATAGAATTATTAGGAAAAGCAAGAGAACTTGCTGATGCATTATCACAAGATGTTGTTGCTATTCTTTTAGGATCAGATGTAAAATCTAAAGCTGACGTTCTTATTAAACACGGTGCTGATAAAGTTATCGTTGTTGAAGACGACTGTTTAAAAGAATATGTTACAGAACCATATGCTAAAGCTATATTCTCAATAATTAAAAAATATGAACCTGAAATTGTAATCTACGGTGCAAGTTCTATTGGACGTGATTTAGCACCTAGACTAGCTGCAAGAATCCACACAGGACTTACTGCAGACTGTACAGGACTAGAAATAGATGAAGAAACTAAAAACTTAATGATGACTCGTCCAGCATTTGGTGGTAACTTAATGGCTACTATTATTTGTGAAGACTTTAGACCTCAAATGGCTACTGTAAGAGCTGGTGTTATGCAAGCTTTAACTACAGATGCTGACAGAAAAGGTGAAGTTATCATTGAAGACATCGAATTTACTGACGCTGACATGAATGTTACTGTAAAAGAAATTCTTAAGATTGAATCTAAGAAAAAAGATATTACAGAAGCTAACATCCTTGTTTCAGGTGGCCGTGGACTTGGTGGACCAGAAGGATTCCAACCATTAGAAAAACTTGCTAATGTTCTTGGCGCTGAAATTTCATCATCAAGAGCTGCAGTAGATGCAGGATGGGTTGAAAAAGACCGTCAAGTTGGACAAACAGGTAAAACTGTAAGACCAGAATTATACTTTGCAATGGGTATTTCTGGAGCTATCCAACATTTAGCTGGTATGGAAGATTCTGACCTTATAATCGCTGTTAACAAAAACGCTGATGCTCCAATCTTTGAAGTATCAGACCTAGGAATTGTTGGAGATGTAAACGCAATCGTTCCAAAACTTGCAGCTGCTATAAAAAGAGAACAAGATCTTAAAGCTGAAATTAACTAATTAATATAAAAAAGAAAGACTCTGTTTACAGGGTCTTTTTTTGTTTTAGAAAAAAGCTCAAGGGTATTTTTAAATATAGGCAAATACTTTGTGTTTTACAGTATAAAAAATTTATTTAACTGTCCGAATACATAAATAGAAAATATGGAGAGATATTTATTATGACTCAAAATGTTTATGAAAAATTGAATCGAGATGAAAATAATAAAGACTATATAGATTATTTTTATAAAATAGAAAAAATGAATAAGGATTTAATGGATGAATTTTATGGATCTACAATTGAAATTATAAAAGGAATGGGAGTTTTGTTTCCAAAGGAAGAATTTTGGGAAGATGAAAACTTAGCTTATAATGAGATATTTATAACTCCAGATAAAATATTTCAAAGATTAAAATCTGAATATTCTTTTTATATTTTATCAAATGTTTTTTATGAAAATAACCATAGTAGAGTGGATATAATTAAAGAACTTAAAAAAGACTATGATGAATTTATAAAAGAATATATAGCTTTAGTATATTTAAAGGGATTTCAAGAAGTTTATAAAAATTATATAGAGATTTTAAAAAGTTCAAATATACTTGTAAAAAGTATTATGAAACCTTTAAACGAACTTATAAATATATATGAATATGAAAAAAACTTTAATTCATTAGAAGATTTTAAATTAAATGAAAGAAATATAGTCCAAGGAATTCAAGATTTAAATGCTTTAGATTTTCAAGAGTTTTATAATTCTTCAATTGATTCACAGCGAAAAATAGTTTTTAAAATGGAAAAATTTATAAATTATGTAGAAAGTTATTATGAAGAAATATTTAATTATATAATTAGTGGAACGAGTAGAGCAGATTATGATTATAGATTGATTGAAAAAAAGTTAGATAATAAAAATTTTACTGAATATAATAATTTTTTAAAATTAAGAACTGTATTTTATTTAGAAAAGGATATAAAAGAAAAAAAGTATAATGATATAGTGCTAAATTCTAAAGAAGAAATAAAATTCTTTTTAAAAGGACAGAAAAATCCAAGTGTAGATAATCTAAAAGATGAGATTAAAAGACTAGAGGAAAAAATAAAAAAATTAGAAAAAGAAAGCTATGATTAAGCTTTCTTTTTTTTATAAAAATTTTAAGGAATTTAGAGAAAATACATTCATAGTAAATAAACTATGAGTGAAAATATTATAGTCTATGTATGAATGTGTTTTTTTCCAACCATCATAAACTTCAATAAAATTAATATTCATATTTTTAAATTTATAAATTTTATATCCTGTAACAGTTACCGAATGATTGTTATATTCTCCAAAGGCAATATTCATAATAAGTGGTCTATTATTATCAATTTCTTTTTTTAATGGTGAATAAAAGTTTGAGAAATAATGTCCTTTTGCACGAGTTTTAATATTAATAGATTTAAAATAATCAGATATTATATTATCTATTTTTGTAGGATGGGTTCCTGTTATATTATTAAATCCATATTCTAGTGAAATATCATATACAGATAAAAATATATCAAGATTATCACTTGGAATATTGTTGTAAGGATTTGAATAGTATTTTATAAGTCTAGTTATCGAAACTAAAGAGCAGTTTTTTTCTGAGTTTGGAAATTCATTTTGTATAAAGTTATCCATTGGCAAAGATTTTTCTTCTTTTAATTTTGCATGAGGATATTTAGACTTTATATATTTATTTAAATTATCAATAGCTTCATAATCATCTTTAATATGTTTCAACAAATCACCTCTTTTTTAATTATACCCAAATAAAAAGAACCCTACATTGTAGGGTTCTAGTAATCATTGATTAATATGTTTCAACAAATAGTTCGAAGTATCCTTGTGGATGTGCACAAGCTGGACATACTGTAGGTGCTTCAGTACCTTCGTGGATATATCCACAGTTATTACATTTCCAAAGTACAACTTCATCTCTTTTGTAAAGTCTATCATTTACGATATTTTCATGTAATTTTAAGAATCTTTTTTCATGTGCTTCTTCAACTTCTGAAATTTCAGTGAATACTTTTGAAATTTCATCAAAGCCTTCTTCTTTAGCAACTTTTGCAAATTCTGGATACATGTCAGAATGTTCTTCATGTTCTCCTTCTGCAGCAGCAACTAAATTAGTTTTAGTATCGCCTAGATGTATAGGGAAGTCTGCTTCAATTTCAATTTTTGCACCATCAAAATCTTTGTTTAAAAATTTGAAAAATCTTTTTGCATGTTCGTCTTCGTTTCTAGCAGTTTCTTCAAATATATTAGCAATTTGAACTAATTTTTCTTTGTTAGCTGCTTTAGCGTAATATTTATATCTCATTGATGCTTGAGATTCTCCAGCAAAAGATTTCATTAAGTTAATAGCTGTTTGTGTACCTTTTAAACTTTTCATTAATTATATCCCCCATTTCGAATAAAAATTTTACAATTTGCTTACTTAATTATTATACCACTTATTTGAAAATTTAAACGAATAGAAAACAGAATATAAATGATAATAATTATCATTGACAAGATGAGAAAATTAGTTTAATCTTTTATTAGGAGTTTCTATTAGATAAATTTAAGGTATTATATTATATAGAGATAATTAGGAGGTGTATATGAAGAAAATTTTAGCAATAGTTTTAGTTTTATTTACTCTTGTAGGTTGTTCAAGCGTTGATATATCGGAGGAGTTAGATGAAAGTAAGAAGACAGTGACGGTAACAACTTCTTTTTTATATGATATGGTGGATGAACTTGCAGGAGATTATGTAAATAGAAGACTTATAATTCCAGCTGGAGAGGATCCTCATGTTTATGTAGCAAAACCAAGGGACTTAGATAAAATTTTAAGTGCTGATTTAGTTTTGTATCATGGACTTCATTTTGAAGGTAAAATGGCAGATGTTTTAGAATCTAGAGGATATGAAGCGGCTGAGAATTTTCCAAGAGATGAAATAGGAACAATGGATGATAATGGTGATGAAGTTATAGACCCACATTTTTGGTTTAACATTTCTCTTTATAAAAGAGCAACTGAAAATGTTTCAAAAAGACTTATAGAACTTTTGCCAGAAGAAAAAGACATTATAGAAAAAAATACTTTTGAATACTTAGAAAAGTTAGATAATTTAGAAAAAGAAAACAAAGAGCTTCTTTCACAAATTCCAGAAGATGGTAGATATTTAATAACTCCACATGATGCTTTTAACTATTTTTCAAGAGCTTATGATATTCCAGTTATAGCTCCTCAGGGTATGAGTACAGATTCTGAAGTTGCAAATAAAGATATTCAAAATACTGTAAACTTTATAGAAGAACATAAGATAAAGGCAATATTTGCAGAGTCAACAACAGATCCGGCAAGAATGGATAAATTACAAGAGGCTTGTAGAGCAAAGGGATTTGAGGTAAAGGTTGTAAAGGGAGATGGAAATGAATTATTTTCAGATTCATTAGCACCTGTTGGAGAAGTAGGAGATTCCTATATTTCAATGTATAGACATAATGTGTCTCTAATAGTTAATAATCTAAAGTAAAGTGAGGAAGATATGAAAGAGGTAATTGTACAAGTAGAAGATTTAACAATGGCATATCATGATAAGCCTGTTTTATGGGACAATGATGTTGATATAATAAAAAATTCGAGAACAGCTATTATTGGACCAAATGGTGCAGGTAAATCAACTCTTTTAAAAGGTATCTTAGGACTTAATAAGAAACTTTCAGGTGAAGTTTTAGTTATGGGACAAGAAGTAAAGAAAGTGCAAGATAAAATTGCATATATTCCACAGGCAAGTTCTGTAAATTGGGATTTTCCAACAACAGTATTAGATGTTGTTATAATGGGAAGGTATGTTCACTTAGGTTGGATAAAAAGACCTAAAAAAAGTGACATAGAAAAAGCAGAAGAAGCTTTAAAAAAGATAGGTATGTATGAATTTAAAGATAGACAGATTGCACAATTGTCAGGTGGTCAAAGACAAAGAGTATTTATAGCAAGAGCAATAGCTCAAGATGCAGAAATATACTTTATGGATGAGCCACTTGCTGGTGTAGATAAAAAAACTGAAAAAATAATAATGGATTTTTTAAAAGAATCTCAAAGAAATGGAAAAACTTCAGTGGTAGTTCATCATGATTTAACTACATTGCCAGAATATTTTGATCATGTAGTTATTTTAAATAAAAGAATAGTAGCACAAGGACCGGTAGAAACTACTTTTACAGAAGAAAACTTAGAAAAAGCTTTTGGCGGAGGTGGTGTTATTGATTAATTTAGAAGTATTAGGAAGCTATTCATTTTTAATAGTTGCACTAGGAACTTTTATATTATCAGCAGCAGCAGGTTCTGTTGGATGTGTAACAGTATTAAAAGGTCAATCACTAATTGGTGATGCAATAGGTCATGCAGCTTTTCCAGGAATAGTATTAGCATTTATGATTTCGTTACAAAAAGATCCTACAATTTTATTATTAGGTGCAATATTTTCAGGATCAATAGCATTTATATTAATTCAAGTATTAAGAAAAAGTTCTAAACTGGATTTAGATGCAATTCTTGCAGTAATATTATCTTCGTTTTTTGGACTTGGAATGGTTTTAAAAAGTCATATTCAAGGAAATCCAAACTATAAAGGTGCTTCTCAGTCAGGAATTCAAAATTATATTTTTGGTCAAGCAGCTTATATTATGAGTAAAGATATCAAGCTAATCCTAGCAGTAGCAATACCTTCATTGATTATGTTGTTTTTATTTTACAAAGAAATAAAACTTTTTATCTTCGATGAAGTATATTCTCAAACAATTGGATTAAATACTGGGCTAATTAATGGTATAATATTAGTGATGACTATGAGTTTAATAGCAGCAGGTCTTAAAATTGTAGGTGCAATTTTAATATCATCGCTATTAATAATCCCTGCAATAACAGCATTACAGTGGAGTGATAAATTTAGTGTAGTGTTATTAATTGCAGGATTTACAGGTGGAATCTCAGCAATAGTTGGAACTTATATCTCTACGGTATATAATGGTATGAGTACAGGGCCAACAATTATATTGGTGATGACTATATTTGCTTTTTTCTCTATCTTAGTAGGACCACATGGTCTAATCGCTAATATAAAAATGAGGAGGAAGTATATATGATTATAGAATCGCTATATGTATTGATGATGACTTCTGTAGCCTGTGCAATAATAGGTGCCTTTTTAGTACTGAGAAAACTTTCAATGGTATCAGATGCTATTTCACATTCAGTATTACTTGGAATAGTGCTTGCTTACTTTATTACTAAAGATATAACTTCACCATTTCTAATAATTGGTGCAGCTTTATTTGGAGTATTTACAGTATTTGCAATTGAAATGTTATCAAGTACAGGACTTGTGAAAAATGATGACGCTGTTGGAATTATATTTCCTTTATTTTTTGCTATTGCAGTAATACTAATTACTAAGTATGCAAGAAATGTTCATTTAGATACAGATATAGTTTTAATGGGAGAGGTAATAATGGCTCCTATTAATCGAATAAATATATTTGGGATATCTATGCCTAAATCATTATTTCAAATGGGTTTGATGTTTATATTAAATTCAACTTTTGTCGTAGTATTCTTTAAAGAGCTTAAGGTAACAACATTTGATCAGGAATTTGCAACAATTGCAGGTTTCTCAGCAACAATCTTGTTTTATTCATTGATGACTTTATCATCACTGACTGCAGTTGTTGCATTTGAGGCCGTGGGAGCAATACTTGTTGTTTCATTTTTGATAACACCTTCTGCAACGGCTTACATGATATCCAAAGATTTAAAGCAAATGTTAATAATTTCTATAATTATTGCGTTAGTTAATTCTATTTTCGGGTATTATTTAAGCCTAAGATTTAATGTATCTATGTCAGGAATGACAGCTACAGTAGCAGGGGTAATATTTCTTTTAGTTTTTATGTTTAACAAAGAGGGATTAATTACTTCTATAATCTTAAGAAAGAAAAGAAGACAACAATTTAAAGAAGAACTTATGCTAGTTCATATTGGAAATCATATTGGGGAAATGGACGAAAAAGATGAGCTAGGTATAAACAGTATAAAGAACCATTTGAATTGGAATGAGGATGACATAAAAAAAATTGCTAACAATTTAATGGATCAGGGTATAGTTTATAGGGATAAAGATTTACAAAGTTATAGGTTAACTAAAAAGGGATTTAGTCAATATAACAAAATAAAAAAAATATACGGGATGTGATTAATATGAGTCCAAATAGGGAGGACTATATTCAAGCAATCTTTAGATTGCATGAAGAGTATGGATTTGCAACAAACAAAGATGTTGCAGAAATGTTAGGTGTTAGTAGACCGTCAGTAAGTGAAATGACAAGAAAATTAAGAGAAGATGGTCTTGTGAAAATTGAGAGAACAAAAATTGTAATTACTCAAAAGGGGATTGAAATTGCAAAGGATGTTATTTCAAAACACAGAATTTGGGAAAAATTCTTAAAAGAATATTTAGATTTCGATATTGATGAAGTACATGAAGAAGCAGATCTTTTAGAACATGTTACTAGTGATAAACTTAAAAATGCTTTAAATATATTACTAGACTATCCAAAAGAAAGTCCTCATGGAAATCCAATTTACGAAAATGAAGATAAATAAAAAATAAGCCTTTAAGGGCTTATTTTTTTATTTTTATTTTTACATTATAGTCTTTTAAATTATCATCAATAAGAAATAATTCTTTAATTGATTGTATGGATTTTTTATTAGATTCTTCGAGGATTCCTTTTTTCAAGGCAGAATTTTCAATTTTCTTTTTTTGCTCACTAGAAAAGCTAGAATAATCTTCAACCTTTATGGGATTAAATATAGAAGTCTTTTCGTCAAAAACTTTTACAGAATCTTCATCTATTTCATGAGAAATTATTTTAGCAGGTTTAATATTAATAGTTATATCTTTATCTTTAATATTAATACTAGCTTGATTTAAATCAGTACCAAGTTTTATAGAGCCTTCATAGGATATAATAAATTTCTTTTCTGTAAAGGGGATATCCCAACCGTAAAAGTCATTTTGATTTTGAAAAGAAGCCATATTTTTATAATGATAATCAGTTGTAATAAGTTCACTTACTGTGGTAAGTTTATTTTCTAATAAAGTTTGAAGTTATATTTGTTTTATTTTTATTATTGGAGAGATTTTTCCCTATATAGAAGAAAAAGATAGATACAATTAAAAATATAAATATTAAAATTAATAATTTCTTTTGTTTTTTATTTTTCATATTACCTCCATTAAAGTTATTTACTATATATTAATTATAAAATATTGAAAATATAATTTATTTCGTGTATACTTTAGTGCAACCATACTTAAATATGGTTTATTAACTTATACTAATTGTAGAAAATATTATACATCAAAAGTTAAGATTATAATATTAAATTTAATTTCATTATTTATGGAGGATGAGATATGGAGGTTTCAGAACCGAGTTTGTTACCACAATTTATAATAATAATACTGCTTACAGGTATAAATGCTTTTTTCTCTTCAGCAGAGATGGCAATGATATCTTGTAATAAAAATAAAATAAATACATTAGCTGAAGAAGGAGATAAAAAAGCTATAACGCTATTAAATGTATTAAATGATCAAACGAGATTTTTATCAACTATACAAGTTGGTATAACTCTTGCAGGATTTTTCTCATCTGCATCAGCTGCAACAACAATATCAAAGGAGCTATCACATGTCTTTGTAGGTATGGGAGCGCCTTATGCTAGAACTTTAGCACTAGTAGTAGTAACAATGATACTATCTTATATAACTCTTGTATTTGGGGAGCTTGTGCCTAAGAGAATAGCACTTCAAAATGCAGAATCTGTAGCATTAAGATCGGCAGGACCAATAGGATTAGTTTCAAAGATAGCTTATCCTTTTGTAAAGTTTTTATCACTATCAACAATAATTGTACTTAAATTACTTGGAAAATATTCAGAAGATGTTGAAGAAAAAATTTCAGAAGAAGAATTAAAATCATATATAAAAGTATCTCAAGAACAAGGTGTTATTAATTTATCTGGAGAAGAAATGATTGTAAAGATTATGGATTTTGATGATAAAATGGCTTATGAAATAATGACTCCAAGAACTTCAATTTATATGATTGATTACAATGAATTTGATACATCGAAAATTACTGAAATGTTGCAAAAAGGTTATTCAAGAGTTCCAGTATATGATGATAATCCAGATAATATACTTGGGATTTTATATATAAAAGATTTATTTGCAGAATATGAAAGAAATAATTATAAATCTATTGATTTAGATAAATGTATTAAAGAACCTTATTTTGTACCAGAAACGAAAAAAGTAGACCAACTTTTAAAAGAACTACAACTTACAAAAAACTATCTTGCAATATTAATTGATGAGTATGGCGGTTTTTCAGGAATGGTAACAGTTGAGGATATAGTTGAAGAAATAGTTGGAGAAATAGAAGATGAATATGATATTGAAGAACCTAAGATAGATAAAATAGATAAAAATATTTATTTAGTAGATGGGTCTATGGAAATAGATATTATAAATGAAAAGTTAGGAACAGAATTATATTCAGAAAATCATGAAACTATTTCAGGTCTTGTAATAGAACTTTTAGGATTTATACCAGAAGAAGATCAGGTAAATCTTTCAGTAATATATAAAGATGAAGTTATATTAAAAGAATTGTCAGTAAAAGATAAGACGATTGAAAAAGTAGAACTTACAATATTAGAAAATTAAGTAGAGCCTTAGGGCTTTATTTTTTTCTTCTATTTTAGAAATCTTTTACAAAGTATAATTATATGATATAATATGAAATAATTTCACATAAACGTTGAAAAGAAGTAGTAAACTATAGATCTTTATAGAGAGTTAGCGCTTGGTGTAAGCTAATAAGAAAAGTAGTTGAATCCATCTTGGAGTTTTTGCTTTTTAAGTGAACCGTAAGGTTAATTAGGGTGGCAACGCGGGTCTTCTCGTCCCTTTAGGGATAAGGAAGGCTCTTTTTTTATATTATTTTATGGAGGTTTTAAAATGTTAGATATTAAATTTGTAAGGGAAAACCCTGAAATTGTAAAAGAAAATATTAGAAAAAAATATCAAGAAGCTAAACTTGTTCTTGTAGATGAAGTTATAAAACTTGATGAAGAAATAAGAGATTTAAAAACAAGAGGCGATGAATTAAGAGCTAAAAGAAATGCTACTTCTAAAGAAATTGGCGGATATATGCAAAAAAAAGAAGTAGAAAAAGCAGAAGAAGCAAAATTACTTGTTAAAGAAATAAATGATGAACTTGAAAATATTGAAAATAAAGAAAGAGAATTATCTGAAGTTTTCAAAGAAAAAATGATGGTTATACCACAAATTATGGATGCAACAGTTCCAATTGGTAAAGATGACAATGAAAATGTTGAGCTTGAAAAATTTGGAGAGCCAGTAGTTCCTGAATATGAAGTTCCATATCATGTAGATATTATGGAAAGTTTTGATGGAATTGATTTAGATTCTGCTAGAAAAACTTCTGGAAATGGATTTTATTACTTAAAAGGAGATATTGCAAGACTTCACTCAGCAATAATTTCTTACGCTAGAGATTTTATGATTGATAAAGGATTTACTTACTGTATTCCTCCATATATGATTAGATCAAATGTAGTAACTGGAGTTATGAGTTTCTCTGAAATGGAAGATATGATGTATAAAATTGAAGGTGAAGACTTATATCTAATAGGTACAAGTGAACATTCAATGATTGGTAAATTTATCAATACAATAAGTTCTGAAGCTGATATGCCACAAACTTTAACTTCATACTCACCATGCTTTAGAAAAGAAGTTGGAGCTCATGGAATTGAAGAAAGAGGAGTTTATAGAATTCACCAATTTGAAAAACAAGAAATGGTTGTAGTTTGTAAACCAGAAGATTCTCCATATTGGTATGAACAACTTTGGAATAATACAGTAGACTTCTTTAGAAGTTTAGATATTCCAGTTAGAACTTTAGAATGTTGTTCAGGAGACTTAGCAGATCTTAAAGTAAAATCACTAGATGTAGAAGCATGGTCACCAAGACAAAAGAAATATTTTGAAGTTGGCTCATGTTCAAATCTTGGAGATGCTCAAGCAAGAAGACTTAATATTAAATTAAAAGGTAAAGAAGAAAATTATCTTGCTCATACATTAAACAACACAGTAGTAGCTCCACCAAGAATGCTTATTGCTTTCTTAGAAAACTTACTTCAAGAAGATGGAAGTGTAAGAATTCCACAACCACTTCAAATGTATATGGGTGGAAAAGATAAAATTGTTCCAAAAAATAAATAAGTAAAATAAAAAAAGACTAGAATATTCTAGTCTTTTTTATTTTATAATAATTCACCAAATTTTTTCACATAAGCTTTTTTTACAATTGTTGCAAGTATCATATATAAAACTATTGTGATTCCAAGATAAATAAAATATTTGCCTGGAAGTGGAGCAAGTCCCATTGATGTACCAAATCCTGTGAAAGGAATTATTGTTGCTATGATTATTCCTAAGAATGTTAGTATAGTAAGTTGTGCTGATGCTCTACTTTGTACAAATGGTATTTTTGGTGTACGAATCATATGAATAACAAGTGTTTGAGACCACATTGATTCTACAAACCAACCAGCTTGGAATACGGCAACATAAAGTGCAATCATTTTTGGATCACTTAGTTGATGGAATAATAATCCTCCTGTAAACATTGGACAGATTATAAAATACATCAATAGATAAGTTGTAATGTCAAAGACTGAACTTGTAGGTCCTATCCAAAGCATAAATTTAGATACTGAACTTGCGTCCCAAGATTTTGGTTCTTTTAAATATTCTGGATCCACATTGTCCCAAGGTATTGCAATACATGAGATGTCATAGATTAAGTTTAGTAATAATAAATGTATTGGTTCCATTGGTAAAAATGGTAAAAATGCTGATGCAATTAATACTGAAAATACATTACCAAAGTTAGATGATGCTGTCATTTTAATATATTTAATCATATTTGCATAAGTTTTACGTCCTTCAATAATTCCTTTTTCAAGTACCATTAAATCTTTTTCAAGTAGGATTACATCGGCAGATTCTTTTGCAATATCAACTGCATTTGATACAGAAATACCAACATCAGATGCTTCAAGTGCAGCTGCGTCGTTTATTCCATCTCCCATAAATCCAACAACATGACCTCTGTCTTGTAATAGATTTACAATTCTTGCTTTTTGAGTTGGTGAAAGTTTTGCAAATATATTATTATTTTCTGCAATAGTTGAAAGTTCTTCATCTGACATTTTTTCTACTTCTGTTCCGTTATAAACTTTATTAAATTTAATTCCAACTTGTTTGCAAATAGAACGAGTAACTTCTTCATTATCACCAGTTAAAACTTTTACTTCTACACCGTGATAGTGTAGTGCTTCAATTGCTTCAATAGCTGATTTTTTTGGTGGATCAAGAAATGCTAGATATCCCATAAGGACCATATCTGATTCATCGGCTACTGAAAACTGTCCAACAGGTGAATGACTTGTTTTTTGTGCAACTGCAACTACTCTCATACCTTGTGAGTTTAGTTCATTTACTTTTTCTAGAACATATTCTTTTAAATCTTCTGTAAGTGGAAGGACTTTTCCATTATGTTCTATAAATGATGATACAGAAAGCATTTCTTCAACAGCACCTTTTGTAATCATCTTTGTTTTTCCATCTTGATTTTTAACTACAACACTCATTCTTCTTCTTTTAAAGTCAAAAGGTACTTCATCAATTTTTTCGTATTTAGTTATATCATTTTCAAGATTTGGATCATTTTCACGAAGTTCCATAGTTTTATTTATAATTGCTTTATCCATTAAATTTTTAAGTCCTGTTTGATAATAACTATTTAAAAAACCATGACGTAATATTCTTGTATCACTTATACCATCTATATTTAAATGATATTGTAGTACAACATTATCTTCTGTAAGTGTTCCTGTTTTATCTGTACAAAGAATATTCATTGCACCAAGATTTTGAATGGAGTTTAAGTTTTTAATTATAACTTTATCCTTAGACATTTTAATAGAACCTTTTGCAAGACAAGTTGTAACAAGCATTGGTAGCATTTCAGGAGTTAAACCTACTGCAATTGATATTGCAAAAAGTAGTGCGCTTAACCAATGTCCTTTTGTAAATCCATTTATTAAAAATACAATTGGAACCATTACCATCATAAATTTAATTAAAACCCAAGATACGGCATTTACACCACGTTCAAAACTTGTAATTGGTTTGTCTGAATTAAGTTCTTTTGCTATATCTCCAAATATTGTGTCATTTCCAGTTGCAACAACTATTGCAGATGATGAACCACTGATTATATTTGTTCCCATAAAGGCAAGGTTATTTCTTTCAAGAACTGTATCGCTTTTAACTGTATTAGTTACAAATTTTTCAACAGTTTCAGATTCTCCAGTTAATGAAGATTGTGATATAAACAAGTCCTTTGCAGATAAAATTCTTACATCGGCAGGAATCATATCTCCA
>CAMIZH010000014.1 GCA_946403255.1 uncultured Peptoniphilaceae bacterium
TTTTTTTATAAACTTATTCTTATTTCTAAAGCACGACCTAAAATTTTAATGTTTTCATTCTCTACAATTAATGGGGGCGTATTACTATTTTCTCCATATAGGATAACTTTATCACTTTGAATAAAATATCTTAAATAAGTTTTCTCATCATTTAAAAGACATAAAACTAAATCTCCATCTGAAATTTCATTTGTATTTTCTAATATAACAATAGAATCTTTATTAAATTTAGGAGCTAAAGAATCATCATTTATTTTCATAGCCAATAAATCTTTATTTTTTTTCAAAGCTTCATCAACTACAACATATTCTAATGTTTGTTGAAATGTTTCATTATTATTTTTTAATATGGGAAGTTTATAGGAAGTAGATTTTATTATCTCATCATTTCCTAGTAAGTAATCTACACTTACATTAAAGAATTTTGAAATTCGTATTAACTTCTCATAATTAGGTTCAGAAGATCTAGTTTCGTATCCAGCAATAGTTGCTCTTTCTACATCAATTGCACTAGCCAGTTCTCTTTGTGTAACTCCAGTTATATTTCTAAGCATTTTTAGTCTATTTCCGAAATTCATATTATATATCTTTTTCCTTTCTACAGTTAGGACAAATTCCGTTAAGTTCAATTATATGACCTGTTATTATATATCCTGTTTCTTTTTCAACTTTTTCTTCTAATGGTTCAATTGGACAATGATCTATTGGAAGAACTGTTCCACAGATTGAACATATTATATAGTGTTTATGAGAGGTAAGTGACATTTCATAATATGAGATTCCATCTTTTTGAAGAACTTTTCTAACTATATCTGCACTTTCAAGTTGATTTATAATTCTATAAGCAGTTGTTAAACTTTTACAACTTTTTCTAGAAATATTATTATAAATCTCTTCTACAGATAAAGGAATTTCACTATTATTTAAAAGATTTAAAACTTCAAGTCGTCCTTGAGTTATTTTTAAATTATTATTTTTAAGTATATCTTTCATATGAACACCTCTTGGGTAAATTATATATGAAAGTTTAAAAATAATAAACTATTTAGGATTTTATTTAAATAATAAATTTCTTTACATTTAGTCTATCTTTGATAAAATATTTAGAGAAGATGACAATGATTTGCATTAAGGAGGTTAAAATGAAAAAAAACATAAAATTAGTATCACTTTTACTAGCATTAGTATTTGTTCTAGTGGGTTGTGCTAAAAAAGATAATAACTTATCGGAAAATATAGATAATGTAGAAAATAATAAGTTAAATGTCTATGCTACTGTATATCCTATATATAATTTTGCTAAAAATATTGGTGGAGATAAAGTTGATGTTAAATTAATAATTCCAAATGGCCAAGAACCACATGATTATGAACCATCGAATAAAACTATCCAAGATTTAGAAAAAGCTGATGTATTTATATATAATGGGGCAGGTCTTGAATCATGGAGCGAAAAAATTATTAAATCAAGTAATAATAATGATTTAGTAATAGTAGAAGCTAGTAATGGTGTAGAAATACTAAATGAGACTGCTGATGGAAAGAAAATAAGAGATCCTCATGTTTGGTTAGATCCTAAAAATGCGTTAATAGAATCAAGAAATATAAAAGATGCTTTTATAGAGAAAGATCCTGAAAACAAGGAATATTATGAAAGTAACTTTAATGAGTATGCAAATAAATTGGAAGAATTAGATGGAAACTTTAATGAAAAATTATCTAATTTAGAAAATAATACTATTATTGTTTCTCATGAAGCTTTTGGATATTTATGTAATGCTTATAATTTAAATCAAATTGGAATTGAAGGAGTAAATGCTGAAAGTGAGCCAGATGCAAAAACTATGGCAAGGATTGTAGATTTAGTTAGATCAGAAGATATTAAGGTGATTTTTACAGAAGATATTGTTGATCCAAAGGTTGCAGCAACTATAGCAAATGAAGCTAGAATAAAAACTGAATTTTTAAATCCATTGGAAAGTTTAACAGAAGATGAAATAGAAAATAATGATGATTATATTTCAATTATGCAGAGTAATCTAATAAAATTAGAAGAGGCACTAAAATAATGAAAAAAAATATATTAAAAGTTGAAAATTTAAGTTTTGGATATACTAAAGAAAATATTTTTGAAAATATATCTTTTGAAATTGACGAGGGTGATTTTGTTTGTTTAATAGGTTCAAATGGAGCAGGAAAATCAACACTTCTAAAATTAATACTAAATCAACTAGAAAAAAATAGTGGTAATATTAAATTTAATATGGGGAAAAATCCTTATGAAGAGATAGGTTATGTACCACAGCTTGGAATTGGTTCAAGCTATAATTTTCCAATAACTGTTCAAGAGATGGTTTCATTATCTTTAAACAAAGAACTAAGGGGTTTTAAGAGGATTAAAGATAGTCATATTGAAAAAATATCCTTTGCTCTTATGCAAGTTGGTATGCAAGAAAAAATAGATTGTTTATACTCAGAACTTTCAGGTGGGCAAAGACAAAGAGTTTTAATTGCAAAGTCTTTAGTAGCAACACCAAAGTTTTTAATTCTTGATGAACCAACAAATGGAATTGATGAGGAAAGTAGAAAATCTTTATTTAAACTACTTAGTCATTTAAATAAAGAACATAATATAACTATTTTAATGATAACTCATGAATTATCAGATGTAGAAGAATATATTAATAAATTATATAAATTAAAAGATAAAAAGATAGAAAGGTTTAAATAATGGAAATATTTCAATATTCTTATATGGTTAAAGCTTTAATAGTAGGAATTGTAATAGCAATGATAATACCATGTATGGGTGTTGTAGTTGTAAATAAAAAAATATCTATAATAGGAGACGCTCTTTCTCATGTATCATTGGCAGGAGTTATGATAGGTCTTATTGCAGGTTTTTCACCAATTGTAGGTGCTATTATAACTTGTATTCTTGCGAGTTTACTACTGGAATTTATACGAAAGAGATTTCCAAGTTATCAGGAAATTTCAACAGCAATTATTATGTCAACTGGGATTGGTTTAGCCTCAATACTTTCTGGATTTGTAACAAAATCAGCAAATTTTGAATCCTTTTTATTTGGAAGTATAATCGCAATAACACCTTTTGAGTTTTATTTAATACTTATTGTATCGGCAATTGTTTTAATTACATTTTTATATTTCTTTAGAGATCTTATGTATATTTCTTTTGATGAAATGAGTGCAAAATTAAGTGGTGTAAATGTAAATAGAATAAATACAATTTTTATGATGCTAATAGCAACAACAATTTCAGTATCATCTAGAACAGTTGGTATATTAATAATATCTTCATTAATGGTAATTCCTGTTGGTTGTGCATTACAATTTAACTTAGGCTATATAAAGACTACAATATTATCTTCATTTTTTGGAGTTTGTTTTATGTTAGTGGGTCTTATAAGTTCTTTCTATTTAGGTTTAAAGCCTGGTGGAAGTATAGTACTTTGTGGAGTTATTGCGTTGTTAATTATATTAATAGTTAAGGGTAAAAAATCTAAAAATTAATGAAAAACTTAAATTTTTATTGTAAAATGAGTATAGAACTTAGTTCTATGCTCATTTATTTGTTATGGAGATGATAAAATGAAAAAAACTAATGCTATGAGAATTTTAGATTCAAGTAAATTAGAATATGAAATAAAAGAATATTTAGAAAAAGATGGAATATCTGGATTAGAAGTTGCAAATAATTTAAATGAAGATCCAAATACAGTTTTTAAAACACTTGTAACTTATGGTAAAGATGAAAATTATGTTTTTGCAGTTCCAGTTGTATCAGAATTAGATTTAAAAAAAGCAGCAGTTTCATCAAAGGAGAAA
Organism: uncultured Peptoniphilaceae bacterium; assembly: GCA_946403255.1. GTDB lineage: Bacteria > Bacillota > Clostridia > Tissierellales > Peptoniphilaceae > Anaerosphaera. The sequence goes on from CAMIZH010000014.1 coordinate 3,850, forward strand.
AAAATTGAAATGCTTCCACAAAAAGAACTATTTAAAAAAACAGGATATGTTCATGGTGGATGTTCTCCTATTGGAATGAAAAAACAGTTTCAAACTTTTATAGATAAAAGTGCATTAGATAGGGAATATATATATATAAGTGGTGGAAAGATAGGTATGCAAATTAAAATTAAACCACAAGAACTTGCAGAGCTTATTGATGCTAAATTTGTAGATATAACAAAGGAGAGCTAATATGGATTATAAAAATAAATATAATGAATGGTTAGAAAGTGAATTTATAGACATAGAAATAAAAGAAGAACTTAGAAACATTCAAGATGAAGAAGAAATTAAAGATAGATTTTATAAAGATTTAGAATTTGGAACTGCAGGTCTTAGAGGAATACTTGGTGCAGGAACAAATAGAATGAATAAATATGTAATCGCTAGAGCAACTCAAGGTCTTGCAAATACTATAAAAAACCATGGTGAAGAAGCTATAAAAAAAGGTGTAGTAATAGGACATGATGTAAGATATATGTCTGAAGAATTTACTGAAATAGCAGCAAGAGTTCTTGCAGCAAATGGAATAAAAACATATATATTTGATGGTATAAGACCTACTCCTATGGTTTCTTATGCAGTTAGATACTTAAATACGGTTTCGGGAATAGTAGTAACTGCTAGTCATAATCCAAAACAGTATAATGGATATAAAGTTTATTGGGAAGAAGGTTCTCAGATTTTAGATGATATAGCAGATGAAATTCTAGAAGAAATTACAAAACTATCTTTTAATGATGCTAAAGACATAGAATTTGATTTAGCTGTTGAAAAGGGACTTATTGAGATAATAGATAAAAAGTTAGATGAAGATTATTATAATGAAACTTTGAAAAGAAAAATTAGTGATGATATAGATAAAGATATTTCTGTAGTTTATACTCCTCTAAATGGTACTGGAAATATACCTGTAAGACATATATTAAAGGAAAGAGGATTTACAAATATAAATATAGTTCCAGAACAAGAAAATCCTGATCCAACTTTTGCAACTGTTGGATATCCAAACCCTGAATTTGTAGAAGCTTTTGAATACGCAGAAAAATTAGCTAAAGAAATTGATGCTGATTTAGTAGTTGCTACAGATCCAGATTGTGATAGAGTTTCAATTTTAGGAAGAGAAAAAAAGGGAAAATATTATGTATTTAACGGAAATCAAATAGGAGCTTTATTAATATATTATATTTTAAATGGTTTAAATGAGAAAAATGAAATTCCAGAAAATGGAGCAATTGTTAAATCTATAGTAACTGGAGATTTAGGAAAAACAATAGCTGAAAGTTTAAATGTAAAATGTTTTGAAACATTAACTGGTTTTAAAAATATATGTTCATTACCAAATATTTGGGATAAAACAAAAGAACATAAATTTGTGTTTGGATATGAGGAAAGTATTGGCTATGTATATGGAGATCATGTAAGAGATAAAGATGCAGTAGTTTCTTCTATGATTCTTGTAGAAATGGCAGCCTATTATAAAAAACGTGGAAAATCTTTAGTTGATGTAATGTATGAGATTTATGATAAATATGGATTTTTCAAAGAACACTTAATGAGTATTGTACTTGAAGGAATTGAAGGCAGCAAAAGAATTTTAAGAATGATGAAATTCTTTAGAGAAAGTAACTTTGAAGAGTTTGCAGGTATTAATGTTTCTGAAACTATTGATTTTAAAGATGGATATAAAGACGTAGGTGCTTCAAATGTTTTAATTTATCATTTAGAAGATGGATCTTGGTTTGCAGTTAGACCATCAGGTACAGAACCTAAAATTAAACTATATATTTATGTAAAAGATAATAATGAAGAAAGAGCAAATGAAAAAGTAAATGAAATAAAAGAGGACGTTTTAAATAAACTGTACTGTGTAGAATAATTGGAGGGCTTATGATACTTTATTGTGATTTTAATCCTAGATTAACAAGAGTTTATGAAGTAGATGGGTTAAATAATTTTGGAATTAATTCTGCAGAAAGTTTTAGAATATATCCATCAGGATATGGAGTTGATAGTTATGTTTTTGCAAAAAATCTTTTAGCAGATACAAAACTAATAGGACTTTTTGGTGGAGAAAGAGGAGAATATATAAAAGAACTAATAAAAGACAGAAGCTCAATAAATTCTGTGAAAGTTTTAGATTCAAATGTAGAAGAAATTATTTTAAAAAGTAATGGTAAAAAGACTATTGTTAGAACATCATCACCAAGAATTACCGTTGAGAATAAAGAAAACTTTATATCAGAATTTTCAAAAGAAATAAAAAATTCAAAGATTGTTTGTTTACCGGAGACTGACCATAGTAAATTGGAATCAAATATGTATGAAAAATTAATAAATCTTTGTTATTCAAATGGAATTAAAGTTGCAGTAACATCTAACAATCTACAAAATCTAGGAACTGCAAAGCCTTATATTTTTGTAAGTGAAAAATCAGAACTAGAAAAAATGTCAAATCAAAAATTAAAAACGGAAAGAGATATAATATCTTTTGCAAAAGAAAAAGTGTCAAATGGTATTGGAATAATGGTTATAAATACAATTGATGCTTCTTATATTATTTCTAAAAATCAAAATTTAAAGGCAAGTTATACTAAAATAAAGCCTTATATATCAAAAGTAAATTCAAATTTAATGCTAACAGGAATGGCAATTGGATTTGAAAGGGATTATGATATAGATACGCTTATTAAACTTGGTGTTGCTTGTTGTATATCTGAAAATTTTATTAAATTTAGACTTATAACTATGCCAGATATAAAACAAATTATGAATGAAGTCAGTATAGAAAGTATGGACTAGGAGGAACTATGAAAAATTTTAGTTTGAAAAAAGAAGATGCATTATTTTTATTTGTAGATGTACAGGATAAATTATTAAATAGTGCTTTTAATAAGGAACAAGTTTTTAAAAGTACAAAAATATTATCTCAAATGGCAAATATAATGGATATGGAAAGTATTATAACTTTACAATATCCAAAAGGTTTGGGACAAATGAATGAAGAAGTTAAAAAAAGTATAGAAGGAGCTCCTGAAATAGCAAAAACAACATTTAGTTGTTTATTAAATGAAGAATTTGTATCAGTGTTAAAAGAATCTGGTAAAAAACAAATTATTATGTCAGGAATAGAAGCTCATATTTGTGTTTTATTAACTGCAAGAGATTTAATAAAAGAAGGATATGAAGTATTTATAGTTTCAGATGCAGTTGGCTCTAGAACAGAATTTAATTATAATAATGCATTATCTCTTTTAAATGATATGGGATGTGTAATTACAAATACTGAAACAGTTATGTTTGATTTAAATGCAGTTGCAGGAACAGAAACTTTTAAAGCAGTTCAAAAACTTATAATTTGATTTTAAACTCGGTTATTAAATTAACCGAGTTTTTTATTTTGATTTATTAATGGTATAATTATTTTGGTGATAAATATGAAATTTGTTCATGCTTCGGATATTCATTTAGGTAGATTTTATAAAGGTGAACTACCATTAGAAATAGCAAAAAAAAGACGCGAAGAATTATGGAATAGTTTTGAAAATTTAATAAATTTTTGTATTAAAGAAAGTATAGAAATATTACTTTTAACTGGAGATTTATATGAAAAAGAATATTTTACATTAAGTGATATAGATAGATTTTCTGATATTTTAAATAAATTAAAAACAACAGAAGTATTTATTATAGCTGGAAATCATGATTATTTAGATGAAAAGTCACTATATAATAAAACTAAATTTAATAATAATATTCATTTATTTAAAAAAGAAAAATATTTTGATTTAGAACAATTAGGAGTAAGAATACATGGGTTTTCTTGGGATAAAGATAAAAATTATAGTAGAGAATTAAAATTTGATATAAATAAAAATTATAGAAATATTATTCTATTACATGGTTCAGTGGGAACAGATGATTATTTCCCTTTAAATGTTAAAAGTTTAGAAAATCTAGATGCAGATTATATTGGACTTGGACATATTCATTTAAGACAAAAAGTTTTAGATAATGTATATTATCCAGGATCTTTAGAAGGATTAAACTTTAAAGAAGTTGGAAATAAAGGATTTATACTTGGAAGTTTTAAAGAAGAATTATATATTGAATATATAAATACCAATATAAGAAAATATAATAAGATAGAAATTAATATAAATAAAGATATGAATATTAATGATATTCAAAATGATTTATTTAAAAAATTAGAAAATAAAGAAAATGATTTAAATAGAATTTACTTAAAAGGAGAGTTTGAAAATCCAGATTATTTAATGGAAGTTTTAGATAATATAAGTGGATATTTTTATATTGAATTTAAAAATGAACTTGAAAAAAGTATATCTATTGAAGAAATATATATAGAAAATAAAGATAATTTGATTGGGAAATTTATTGATAGAACAAAAGACGATAAAGACGTATTAGAAATTGGATTAAAAGCTTTACTGGAGGCTAAGAATGGAAATTAAAGAACTTGGCTTATTAGATTATGGTAAATTTCATAATAAAAAAATTCAATTTGAAAATGGAATAAATTTAGTTTTTGGTGAAAATGAAAGTGGTAAATCTACTACATTTTCTTTTATATCAGCTATATTTTATGGTTTTTCAAAGGATTCTTTAAAAAGAAGAATGTATGATGATGATAAAGATAAATTTAAACCTTGGAATTATAATAATTATCGAGGATATATTGAAATTAAATCAAAGTATAACTATAGAATAGAAAGAGATTTTATAGATGATAAATTACAATTTTTAAATATTGATTTAGGAGAAGATTTATCAGAGGATATAAAGTTAACTGAATATTCTAAAATAAAACAACCAGGAGCTTATATATTTAATATTAATAAAGAGACATTTTTAAATTCTTTTTATATAGGACAATTAAATTCTAAAGTGGATAAATTTTCTTATGAAGTATTAGGAAAAAAAATTTCTAATTTTTCAAATACTAATAGTGAAGATATAGATGTAAATAAAGTTAAAGAGATTTTAAATGACAAGTTAAACAGTCTTGGTAAAGAAAGTAGAAAATCAACTGAGATTGGAATTTGTTCAAATGAGATATTAAATTTGGAAAAAGAAGTTTTTAAATATAGAGAAGTTTTGGATAAATATGAAAAATTAATCCTAGAACAAGAATCTATAAATCTTAAATTAAACAGTTTTAACTTAGATAAAGATAATAATAAAAAGATAGAAGAACAAGAGATATATAATTCAATTTGTGAAAAAGAAAAAGAGATTGAAAAATTAAAGTCTTATTTTAAAAATATAGATATAAAAGACTATCAAAATTTATTAGAATTGGAAAAGGAACAAAAAAAATATAGTGAAGAAATATTTATATTAAAAAGTGAAATACTACACTTACAAAATAATGATAATTATTTAGAAAATAGTAATATAAATAATTTAAATAATTTAAATAAAAATTATTTATATATATTATTATCAATAGTTTTAATTATTATAGCTATAATTTTTAAAAAATATTATATTATTGCAATAAGTTTGATACCTATTTTGATTTTTATCAAAAAGAATAATAAATTTAAAACTAAAGAAAACTTTAAAAACTTAGATTCTACAAAAGGATTAGAAGATAAATTAAAAGATTTAGAGAAAGAACTTGTAGATATTGAAATTAATATAAATGATATATTATTTAAATATAAAAAATCCTCAGTAGATGACTTAAAAGAATTTTTCTTAGTTAATTCAGATAAAGTAAATAAAGAAAAAATTGATTATTTAAGAGATATGATAGATATATTACTTAAAGATAGAATTAAAGAAGAATTAAATCACAATATAGATTTAAATAATGTTGAATCTAGTGAATTTATAGATATAGAAAGAAATGAAGATTTAAAAATTCAAGAAATTAAAAATTTACAAAAAATAAAAGATTTAGAAATTCAAATAAAGTCTATGGAAAATTTAAAAGAAGAGATAAGTTATAAGAAAATAGGACTAGAAATTTTAAATAAAAATAAAAAAGATACTGAAGATGCTTTAAGTATAATAGAAAGCATTTTAGAAGATAATAGTGGTGATTTATTTCCTTCAATTATTTTTGAAATGAATAATATAATTTCAGAAATAACTGGTGGAAAATATTCAGAGATTTTATTAGATAGAGAACTAAATATAAAGATAAAAGATGAGAGCAACAATTTATTTGTTGAGTTAGAAAGTTTAAGTAATGGAACAATAGATCAAATTTATCTAGCTTTTAGAATAGCGATAATTAATATAATAGATAGCAACTATCCAATTATTTTAGATGATCATTTTTTACAATATGATGATGGAAGATTAGAAAATACTTTAAATTATTTAAATAATTTAAGCAAGAATAGACAAATAATTATATTTTCAGCAACGGAAAGGGAAAAAAATCTTTTTGAAAGTTGTAATATTAAATATAATTTTATTGACATGAGGTATATATGATTTGGGCATTAGGTGATTTACATTTTGATCCAATAGGTGATAAGCCTATGGATATTTTTGGGGAAAATTGGATAGACCATGAAGAACAAATAGTTTCTTATTGGAAAGAAGTTGTTAAAGAAGAAGATATAGTTTTATTGCCAGGAGATATATCTTGGGGATTAAAACTAGATGAGGCAGCAATAGATTTAGAAAAAATAGATGCTTTACCTGGTAAAAAAATAATCTCTAAGGGAAATCATGATTATTGGTGGGGATCATTAAGTAAAATGGATTCATTAGGATTTGAAAGTATTAGTTTTTTAAATAATAATTCCTATTTATATAATGATATAGCGATATCTGGAACTAGAGGTTGGATGCCAAAAGATTCAAGTGGTTTTGCTGAAAATGATGAAAAAATCTATCTTAGAGAAGTAAATAGATTGAAAAATTCTTTAGAATCAAATAAGGATGCAAGTAGAAAAATTGCTATGATACATTATCCGCCATTTAACCAAGATTTTTCTGTAAATGAATTTTCAAAACTTTTAAGTGAATATAAAGTTGATTTATGTATATATGGACATTTACATGCAGAAGGACATAAATATATAGTTGAAGGAAATATAGATGGTGTGGAATATAAATGTGTTTCTTGTGATTATGTAGATTTTAAATTACAAAGACTAGAGGGATTTTAATGGAAAGAGAATTAGAAGTAAAACTATTAGGGTTGGATATAGAGAAAATAGAAAATCAGTTAATAGAAAAGGGTGCAAAATTAATAGCTAAAGAATATCAAAAAAATACGACTATTAATTCTACACTTCATCCAATAGACAATGCCAATAAAGGATATTTAAGAATAAGGCATACAAAGGATTTGTTAGATGATACTGAATGTTTTTATTTTACATTTAAAGAACAAATAACAAATGAAGGTATTAGAGAAAATTTAGAACATACTATTGTTTTTGATAATGAGGATGAGCTTTTAAATATACTAAAATGTATGGATTATAATATATATGATACAGGTTTTAAAAATAGAGTATCATATATATATAATAATGTTAGATTTGATATTGATAGTTGGGATAAAAACACATATCCATATCCTTATATTGAGATAGAAGTAGAGAATAAAGAAGATTTAGCAACTGTTTTAAAAGAATTTAACATTGATAAATCAAGTGTTTCCACTATGTCTATTGCAGATTTAAAAAAATCTTTAAAAAAGTAGTGTAACATATATAAGTATTATGCTATAATAGATTTATATTAAAGGGGGATGACCATGTCAAATTATTCTTATATTAAATGGTTCAATGAAATAGGTAAAGATGATATACCAACTGTTGGTGGTAAAGGTGCTAATCTAGGTGAGTTAACAAGTATGGGATTACCAGTTCCACCAGGATTTTGTGTTACTGCAGGTGCATATGATAAATTTATTGATTTTGCAGAACTTGATGAAGTTGTAAAACTTTTAATGGAACCACTTAATGTTGATGATGTAGATGATCTTCAAGACGTAAGTAAAGCTGTACAAGATAAAATTAATAAGGGAAATATATATCCTGAACTTGAAGAAGAAATTGTAAAAGCTTACAGAGAATTTGCTAAAGAAATAAATGTAGAAAATCCAGAAGTTGCAGTACGTTCATCAGCAACAGCTGAAGACTTACCAGATGCATCTTTTGCTGGACAACAAGATACTTACTTACACATAAGAGGCGAAGAAGAGCTTATAAAACATGTTAGAATGTGTTGGGCATCTCTTTGGACTGCTCGTGCAATTTATTATAGAGAAAAACAAGATTTTGATCATTTTGATGTATCACTTTCAGTAGTTATTCAAAAAATGGTTAATTCAGAAAAATCAGGAGTAATGTTTACTGCAAATCCAATAAACAACAATAAAAATGAAATAATGATTAATGCAAGTTGGGGATTAGGAGAAGCTGTAGTTTCAGGAATTGTTACACCTGATGAATATATTATTAATAAAGAAACTAAAAAAATAGTAGAAGAAAATATTGCTACTAAAAATTATATGGTTATAAAAAAAGAAGATGGTGTAGGAACAGTACAAGTAAATGTAGCTGATGTTTTAGGCAAAGATGCAGTAGAAGCAGAATGTTTAAATGAAAAAGAACTACAAACTCTTATAGAACGTGGACTTAAAGTAGAAGAACTTTATGGTAGTGTTCAAGATACAGAATGGGGATTTGATAAAGATACTAAAGAATTTTATTTCTTACAATCAAGACCTATAACAACTTTAGAAGAGAAAAAAGAAGAAGTGTTAAAACAAATTGCAAAAGGACTTCCAGCATCTCCAGGACTTGGACGTGGAAAAGTTAAACTTATAAAAGATATTTCAGAAATAAATCTTGTAAAAGAAGGAGATATTCTTGTAACAGAAATGACAAATCCAGATATGGTTCCAGCTATGAGAAAAGCAGCTGGTGTAGTTACAGATGAAGGTGGAAGAACTTGTCATGCTGCAATTGTATCTCGTGAATTACAAATTCCTTGTATAGTTGGTGCAAAAAATGCTACTAAAACTTTAAAAACAGGAATGCAAGTAACAGTTGATGCAACTAGAGGAGTTGTATTTGAAGGGGATGTACTTAAAGAAGATAAAAAAGAAGAAGTACAATCTTCACAAACAACGGGTGGAAATGTAAATATAACTGATCAATTAAAATCATTAATGGCTCCTATAACTGCAACAAAAATTTATATGAACCTTGGTGAACCAGAATTAATTGAAAAATATAAAGATTTACCATTTGATGGAATTGGTCTTATGAGAACTGAATTTATATTTACAAATATGATTGGAGCTCATCCAATGTATCTTGTAAAAACAGGTCAAGGAGACTTTATGATTGATAAACTTGCTGAAGGTATTTCAAAAGTAGCAAGTGCAATATTCCCAAGAAATCTTGTTGTAAGAATGAGTGACTTTAGAACAAATGAATTTAGAGGGCTTAAAGGTGGAGATGAAGTAGAACCACTAGAAGCAAATCCAATGATTGGTTGGAGAGGGGTATCTAGATATATTTCTCCAGAGTATGAAGAAGGATTTAGACTAGAGTGTAGAGCGATGCTTAAAGCTCGTGAAGAATATGGTTTAACAAATATTATAGCTATGCTTCCATTTGTTAGAACTATTGAAGAACTTAAAGTTGTAAAAGAAATTATGGCTGAAGAGGGATTAAAACAATCTAAAAACTTTAAAATTTGGATTATGGCTGAAGTTCCATCTGTAGTATTCCAAGCAGAAGAATTTGCAGAACTTGTTGATGGATTCTCAATTGGATCAAATGACTTAACTCAACTTGTAATGGGTGCTGATAGAGATTCAGGAATTTTAAATAATATGGGATACTTTGATGAAAGAAATGAACCAGTAAAAAGAGCATTAAAAATATTAATAGATGCTTGTAATAAAAAAGGAAAAACTTGTTCAATTTGTGGTCAAGGACCAAGTCAATATCCAGAACTTGCAGAATATTTAGTTGAATGTGGAGTTACTTCAATGAGTGTAAATCCAGATACAGTTGACTATACAAGAAGACTTGTGGCAAGTGTTGAACAAAAAATGATATTAAAAAAATTAAGAGAAAATAAATAAATATAAAAAAAGCAAGAAGTTTAAACTTCTTGCTTTTTTATTTGTGGAAAATGTTTATTAAAATAATTATATGATAGAGATATTACACCAGGGAAAATAATAAGTGCAATAATAGTTCCTTCTCTTACATTTATTGGTAATTTATATCCTAAAGATAGTAGTAGTGAAATAGAAATTGAAATAATATCAAATCCATATCTAAATAGACTAAAAGATTTTTTAGATAATTTACTCATTTCAATACACATATTTTCAATAGAAAAAGGAATAACATCTAGATATAAAACAACTGATACAGAAAAACTAGATATTAAAATACCAATAATAAATACTAAAACTTTAATATAATATGTATCAATATTTAAAGCTCCAAAAACAGTATAGGTAAATAGGTTGATAACCCATCCAAATGATAATATTGATAAAATCATTAAAATATATTTTTTAGGGTGTTTACCTTTAGATAATAAAATAAAAATAGTTAAAAATAAAATATTACCTAAAAAATTAATAGTTCCAACTTTTATACTTGTTGCTTGAGAAATACTAAGGCAAAGGGAGTCAAAAGGGCTAACTCCTATGCCAGATTTAATAGTTAAACTAACACCAATTCCTCCAAAGATATAAAAGAGAAGGGAAATTAAGATTTTCATTTAGTCCTCCACAATAGTTAAAATTTCTTTTAGGTCACTAATGATATATGTTGCATTTGTTTTAACATTAGTTTTACCTGGATTGTATAATACGCTGTCAATATTTGAGTTGTTAGCTCCTTTGATGTCTGAACTTTCATTATCTCCAATCATAAGAAAAGTAGATTTATCTTCTATATTAAGTTTTTCAAAGATGTGGTTAAAAAAATTAACATCAGGTTTATCAAATCCAATACTTTCTGAAATAAAAACATCATCAAATAAAGTATCAAAATGAGAATTTTTAAGTCTTTTATTTTGGACATCAGAAAAACCATTTGTTCCAAGATAAATATTACAGTTTAATTTTTTAAGTTCTTCTAATATAAATCTTGCATTTGGAAGTTCTTCCGTTCCAAAAAGAGCAAGATATTCTCTAAACTTTAACTCTGTAGCATTACCTTTTGTTTCTATACCAAACTCTTTTAAAAATAATGGAAATCTATTATCAAAAACTTCGTCTCTAGATAATTCTCCTGATTCTAATTTTCGCCATAAAGGTCTATTAATAGATCTGTAAATTTGTAATGTTTCTTCATTGTATTCAAGATTAAAATCTTTTATAATTTTTTCTAATGCTTTATCTTCTGCAATATCAAAATTAAGAAGAGTATTGTCTAGGTCAAAAATTATATTTTTATATTTCAAATGTCATCACCTCATTGATTTCTTAGTTAGTTACTATATCATAAACAATATTGAAAATAAATAATAATTAGATATATTTACTAAAATGTTTTAGCACTAGAAAAGCTAGGTATATATAATTTACACAGTTATATATTTAAAAGGGATGTGATTTAATGAAATATGAAGTTGTAAGAGAATTTCCAAACGACATAATTTTTGAAGAGAGCGAGATATATGTTTCCATATATCAACCTACTCATAGACATAGACCAGAAAATAAGCAAGATATAATTAGATTTAAGCAATTGTTGGAAACTGTGGAATTAGCATTAGCAGAAAAAATAACTAAAAAGGAAATGGAAAAATTTTTAGAGCCTTTATATGAACTACAAAAAGATAAAATGTTTTGGGAACATACTAAAGATGGATTGGTAATTTTATTAAATGAGAATCGATGTGTTATATATAAATTAAATAGAAGTGTAAAAGAAATTGCCGTAGTTTCAGACACTTTCCATATAAAACCTTTAATTAGAGTATTTCAATCGGCAGATGCTTATTATGTATTAGGTATAAATATGCAAAAATATAATTTATATATAGGCAATAGATATGATTTAGAAGAAGTTGTATTTGATGAAGATACTCCAAGAAATGTTGAAGAAGTCCTTAAGGAACTAGGAGATGCTTATGAAACAGGTTATCTAACTCATGGTACTTATGGAGGAACAGCTGGTGGAAATAGTGTGTATCATGGACAAGGTGGAAAAAAAGAAGAGGTTTTAAAATATACTGAGAAGTTTTTTAAATATGTAGATAGAATGGTTATTGAAAACTATACTAATCCTACAAATTTTCCTTTAATACTTGCAGGTTTAGATGAAAATCAATCACAATTTAGAAAGTTATCTCATAATAAGAATTTACTTGAAAAAGGAATAAAAATAGATTACGAATCAATTGATAAAGATGATTTAACAGAAAAGTCATGGGAAATTATGGAAGAATTTTACAGAAATAAATCAAAAGAATTAATTGATAAATTTAATAACTTATTGGGAACTGGAAATTCAAGTGACAATTTAGTAGAAATTGCAAAATCAGCAGTATCAGGTAGAGTTGATAAGCTTTTAATAAAGTCAGATGTAATTATTCCAGGTATCGTAGACAAATTAACAGGTGAAATAGAATTAATAGAAGATTCAAATGCACCAAATGATGTTTTAAATAGTATTTTAGAAATAGTATTAAAAGAAGCAGGAGAGGTGGTTCTTTTATCTGAAGAAGATATGCCAACTAAAGAACCAATAGCTGCAATATTTAGATTTTAAAAAAGGAGGATTTATATCCTCTTTTTTATTTGTAGATTATGAAAAATAAATATCTCAAAATATAACTTTATTGACAATGAACTATTATATGTTACAATTATTCTAATAGCTTAGAAAGAGCTATTACATAGGAAATTTACAATGAATTTTTAAACTTTAGTCCATTGGACAAAGTCAAAAAGTAATTTTCATTAGGGCTTTTTGTCTCTTGGCAAGGAGCTCTTTTTTTATGAAATTTATTGTAAAAGTAGATATTATTTTGGAGGAAAAAATGAAAAAGAATATTGTAGCAATTGTATTGTTGTTAGTATTTTTAGTGGGTTGTGGAAAAGGTTCTAATAACGCGTCAGAAGATACGTTTGTAGCAACATATCCAGCTGATTTTATAAGTGTTGCACCACTTGCTGATGAATCTGCTAACACAAAGATGGTTTTAAGAAATATGCATGAAGGAATTTATAAATATAATACAGATGGTTTTTTAGATTTAGGAATTGCAGAAAATATAGATATTACCAAAGAAGATGAATATATAGTTTTTAATATAAAATTAAAAGATGGTGTTAAATTCCATAATGGAAAAGAAGTAACAAGTGAAGATGTAAAGTATTCTTATGAAAGATTAGCAGGACTTGTAGATGGAATAACACCAGATATGGTTGCAGGTTCAGGATATTTCAAACAACTTTTAAATGGTGAAGAGGAAGGTTTTAAAAAAGGTAAAATAGAAATAATAGATGATAATACTTTAAAAGTTTATATGGATGGAAGTATGGGAACTCTTACAACTATGTATACGATAGCTGATGGATTAATAGTTCCAAGTGATTACAGTGAAGACGAACAGGCAGAGCATCCAATTGGAGTAGGACCATATGAATTTGTAGAATATATGGAAGGTGATCATATTTCTATGAAGGCTTTTGAAGATTATTATGGAGAAATTCCAGATGTAAAAGAAGTTGAGTTTAGAAAATATGCAGATAGTTCAACTATGCCAATTGCTTTTGAAAATAAAGAAATTGATCTATTAACTGTTAACAATGAAAATTATGAAAGAATTAAAGAAGAAGGTTATGAAATATCAGAAAGTTTATCAAATGATGTTAGAGTTCTTTATATGAATGAAAGAGCTGGTAAGCTATTTGAGAATAAAGATTTAAGGTATGCAATAAACTATGCTATAGATAAAGAAAAGATGTTAAATGCTATATCAAATGGACGTGGAGCTGTATTATACTCTCATTTCACTCCAGTATTAGGAGAATACTATAATGATAATTTAAAAGATGTTTTTTCATATAATCCAGAGAAAGCAAAAGAATATTTATCAAAAGCAGGATATGAGAATGGATTAAGTGTAAGTATTAAAACGATAGCAGAAAATGAAATAGAACAAGATTTAGTAGCTTTAATAATTGAAGACTTAGAAAAAATTGGAATAAATGCAAAAAATGATCCAATACCTTGGAATACTTATTATGAAGAAGTATATAAAGGATTTAATTTTGATATGGCTATTTTAAATGTAGTTGGATATCCAGATCCTTCTAGAGTTTTATCAAGATACGAAAGTAAATCTGGTAAAAATATGACTGGATTTAATGATCAAAATTACGACAGGATTATAGATGAAGCAAGACAAAGTGTAGAACAAGATAGTATTTCAAAAGAAAAATATAAAGAACTACAAAGGATTATTACAGAAGATGGACTTGGAGTTTTTACAATAGATCCAGGTGTTGCAACAGCAATATCAAAAGATTATACAGGATATAAAGACTATCCATTTGCTTTTGTAGATATTTCTTTAGTTGAGAGGAAATAATTTTAAATGTTAATTTTTAAAAGAATTTTTAGTGGTATTACTACTATTTTTGTAATTTCAGTTTTAGTATTTTTTATGTTTCAAATTATTCCAGGAGATCCAGTTTTATCTCAACTAGGGGCAGAGGGAATTGAGGATAATCCAGTACTTGCTGAAAAATTCAGAAAAGAATTTAACTTAGATGACCCAGTTCCAATTAGATATAAAAATTGGATAAAAGCAGCAGTAAAAGGCGATTTAGGTAAAAGTTTTAAATATAATAAGTCAGTATCAACATTAATTAAAAGTAGAATGTTACCTACATTATTAATTACAGTATTTTCCATGATTTTGACTATAATTATTTCAATTCCTTTAGGATTATATATTTCAAATAAAGATGATTCATCAATGGGAATTGTATATAATATATTGTCGCAACTTGGACTTGCCATACCGAGTTTCTGGCTAGCTATTATATTTATGTGGATTTTTTCAGTTAAATTAAATTTATTGCCTACAAGGAGTATGATTAATTTAAATAATCCTATGGCAACTTTTAAATCTTTAATTATGCCTGTTTTAGTATTAAGTATTGGAAATATTAGTATTGTAATAAGATATTTAGTAAATGCAGTTAATGATGAGAAAAATAAAGACTATGTAGTTTTAGCAAAGTCTAAAGGTTTGCTAGATGATAAAATTTTAAAAAAACATATATTTAAAAATGTGTTGATACCAATAGTTACTATATTTTCTATGGTTTTAATTAATCTTGCTATGGGAAGTATAATTATTGAAAATGTATTTAATATTCAAGGTGTAGGCTCACTGCTTATAGTTGCTATAAGAGAAAGTGATTATGCTGTATCACAAGGAATAGTTTTATTTTATTCAATTGTAGTTGTTGTTATTAATTTAATAGTAGATATTTTATATATGTTAATTGACCCGAGAATAAGCTTAAACTCATAGGAGGAAATATGAGGAAATTTAAATTTAGAAAAAATAGAAATTTACAAATAGGATTAATAATAATATTAGTTTTATTTGCTCTTTGTATAGTTTCATTTTTTTGGACACCATATGATCCCTATGAAACTTCATCAAAAATTCAAGATCAATTACAAGGTCCTTCAAGGGAGCATATATTTGGAACAGATCATTTAGGAAGAGATGTACTTTCTAGAGTTATGATAGCATCACAAAAAGCATTTTTTATAGGTTTTTCTACATTGATAATAGCAGGAACAATAGGAACTATTATAGGACTTGTTTCGGGATATGTTGGTGGTATTGTTGATGAGATTCTTATGAGAATTGTAGATATATTTATGACAATACCAGGAACAGTTTTATTATTATTATTTGTAACAATATTTGGTCGTGGAACAAAGCAAACAGTTTTAGCAATATCTATTATGAATTTTCCAACTTTTGCAAAAATGACAAGGTCTCAAGTGCTGTCACTTAAAAAGAGGGAACATATTTTATGGGCTAAAGCAATTGGTGTTCAAAATAGAAGAATAATATTTAGACATATTTTTCCAGAGTTAATACCGACACTACTTGTTGTAAGTGCAATGAAATTCTCTTCTTCAGTTATGGCTGAAGCGGGCCTTAGCTATTTAGGCTTAGGAATTCAACCACCTGAACCAAGTTGGG
>CAMIZH010000015.1 GCA_946403255.1 uncultured Peptoniphilaceae bacterium
TAATTTTAAGCATCCATTGAGATTTAACTTTTCTAATTACATCACTACCACATCTCTCACAATGTCCGCCTACAACTTCTTCATTTGCAAGTCCAACTTTACATGATGTACACCAGTTAATTGGCATTTCAGCTTTGTAAGCTAATCCCTTTTTAAAAAATTGTAAGAATATCCATTGTGTCCATTTATAATAATCTGGATCTGTTGTATTTATTTCTTTAGACCAGTCAAAAGAAAAACCTATTGATTTAAGTTGTTTTTTAAAGTTTGCAACATTATCTTCAGTTACTTTTGCTGGATGAATTTTATTTTTTATTGCATAATTTTCTGTTGGTAGTCCAAAAGCATCCCATCCCATTGGAAATAAAACATTTTGTCCTTCATATCTTCTTTTTCTAGCAATAATATCCATTGCTGTATAAGAACGTGGATGTCCAACATGTAGTCCTTGCGCTGATGGATATGGGAATTCAACGAGGGCATAGAATTTTTCCTTATCAAAGTCATCTTGAGTCACATAAGTTTCATTTTCGTCCCAATAATTTTGCCATTTTTTCTCAATCTCTTTTGGATTGTATTCTCTCATTTTATGCCTCCTCTAGTCTTATTTAGAATTCTGCAGATCCTACTGTTCTAGGGAATGGTATAACATCTCTTATGTTACTCATTCCTGTAATATACATTACAGCTCTTTCAAAACCTAATCCATATCCTGAATGCTCTACACTACCATATCTTCTAAGATCTAAATACCATTTATAATCTTCTGTACTTAGATTGTTATTTATCATTTTTTCTTCAAGTACTTCAAGTCTGTCTTCTCTTTGACTTCCGCCAATAATTTCTCCAATACCTGGTACAAGTAAGTCCATAGCTGCAACTGTTTTTTTATCTTCATTTTCTTTCATGTAGAAAGCTTTAATTTCTTTTGGATAATCAGTTACAAAAACTGGTTTTTTATAAACTTGTTCTGTTAAATATCTTTCATGTTCTGTTTGAAGATCAATTCCCCAAGCAACTGGATATTTAAATTCTTGTCCTGATTTTAGTAATATATCAACTGCTTCTGTATAAGTTACTCTAGCAAAGTCACTACTTACTATATTTTCAAGTCTTTCTAAAAGACCTTTATCTACAAATTTATTGAAAAATTCCATTTCAGATTTTGCATTTTCAAGAACATAACTAATTATATATTTAAGCATTTCTTCTGCTACAACCATAATTTCTTGAAGATTTGTAAATGACATTTCTGGTTCTATCATCCAAAATTCTGCCGCATGTCTTGAAGTATTTGAATTTTCAGCTCTAAAAGTAGGTCCAAAAGTATAAACATTTCTAAATGCTAATGCAAAAGCTTCAGCTTCAAGTTGTCCTGATACAGTAAGATTAGTTTCTTTTTCAAAGAAATCTTCTTTATAATCAACTTTTCCTTCATCATTTTTAGGAATATCTTTAAGATCTAAAGTTGTAACTTGGAACATTTCTCCAGCACCTTCTGCATCTGATGCAGTTATAATTGGTGTATTAACATAAACAAATCCTTTTTCTTGGAAAAATTTATGAATTGCAAAAGCAAGTAAACTTCTAACTCTAAAAGTTGCATTAAAAGCATTTGCTCTTGGTCTTAAATGTGCAATAGTTCTTAGATATTCTAATGAATGACGTTTCTTTTGAAGTGGATAATCACTTGTTGATAGTCCTAAAACTTCTACTTCATTTGCGTGAATTTCAATAGCTTGATTTGCTCCTGGGCTTTCTACTACTTCACCTTTTATTCGTAAAGAAGAACTTATGGGATACTTATTTATTTCAGAAAAATTATCCAGTTTATCATCATATACGACCTGGAGAGTATCAAAAGAAGATCCATCATTTAGTTCTATAAAACCAAAATTCTTTGAACCTCTACTTGTTTTTATCCAACCTTCTATAACAATAGGTTTTCCGATAAATTTTTCATTATTTTCTAAAATTTCTCTAATATTTAACCTCATATTTCCTCCTAAATGTCTCCGTTAAGATATTTTAATATATGAAATCTATTATATATATTATGTAGTGCTTTGTCAATGAATATAGCCTTTGACTAAGGCTTTAAAGCGAAGTATAGCTAGTTATAATAAAAGAAGAGTCTTAACTAAAAAACTCTTCTAAAATTTAAATTTAATTGTAATTAAAAAGCATTTCACTTGGTATAAAATCTTCCTCTGAAACTCTACCACCTTCACTTGCAATATATCTAAATAATTCTTGATATATTTTTCTAGCTTTATTATAAGCTTCAGTTCCAATACGGGATGCTTCTTCATTTGAAAATTCTATCGCTTTATTTTTATCAACACTATATAAATCAATAAAAACATTGTTTTTAACTTCTTGCTCTCTAAGGAGTTTCTCTTGATAATTTGTCCAAAATCTTCTTATATTCTTTCCATATTTTTCTCTATTTAGCTCAGCTAAGGTTGCCTGTCCTCTAAATATCCAATAAGCTTGATTTTCATTAAAATCATGATATCTATTTGAATATACATCTTCTATTTTATTTACTGTTGGAAAATAAGGAAGATATATATTATGTTCAGCATTTCCTAATGACAGCCATAATATTCCTGGAGCCTCTTTAGGAAAATCATCTCTTATTTCTAATATATGACATTCTGCCTGTGTTTCAATTCCTATTGGTCGAATTGGTTGTTCTAATTGTTTATTTTTATCTAAATCTACATATTTATCTGTATCTTCATATCTATATTTTTGTAATTCCATAATGTCTTGAATGGATACCTTTTTATCTGGTTTAAAAAATAATTCTAAATCATTTTTATAGTCTTTTGATTTTTCAGGAGCTAAAAAATATTGCCCTCCCCAAAGTCTAACTTTATTTTCATCTACTAAATCTGGTGCATATGTTTTTGATATGGAAAATTTATTATTTTTATATTGGAGTAGATTATTTTTTTCAGGCAAATTTATTAAATCCTTTGAAATAATTGTATTTTTTTCATCATTTAAATTTATAAAATCTAGCATAAAGCTATTTGGAATTATTGCTGCAACATCCTCTTCTAATTTTATAGCTGCATATTGATGTCCTGATAATAATTCCATATACCAAGTTTCACCCTTATCTGCAATCATAATTATATTTCCTTCAGCAGAGCCTTTTTCATCAACAATTTTTGCAATTAATTCTATTCCTTCTTTAGCTGTTTTACATCTTGATAGTATAAGAGTTGCAATATCCGCTTCTCTTAGTCCATTTTCTACTAGTGGATCTAAATTATTTATTTCTTCTCTTACTTCTGCAGATACTGTTGCCGATACCGATAATCCAAACTCATTAAAACCTACTGAGTCATATATTCCATCATCATTATTTCCATCTGAATCAGCTACTGCATAATATTTATATGTATGTGATGGATTAGGATATTGAAAGTCTGTTATTTCTGATTTATACATTGAACCACTTTCAAAATTTTCTCTTGGATAAATAATTATACTTTTGGGATGTGCCGAACTTATATCTTCAGTCCTTGCTACAATTGTAGAACCATTTTTTGAAACTTTTTTCCCAACATATATTCCCGTACAAGCATAAACATTTGAAAAAGATCCAAAAACAAAAATTAAACTTAAAAATATAGTCATTAAAATTTCTTTCATACTCTACCTCCTTAAATAAATACTTACCTTCTTAAAATAATCATATCTTTAAAATTTATTTTTTACAATAAAAAAAGAGAGAGTCTACTCTCCCTTTATTCTTGCTATAAATTGATTTATTCTTTTCTCATATCCATTGTTTGTTGGATTATAATATTTTTTACCTTGAATTTCCTTTGGTAAATATCTTTGTGCTATATAGCTATTTTCATAATTATGAGGATATTTATATTCTCCTTCATTTTTATTATAATCTGGAGCATGAGAATCTTTTAGATAAGTTGGTATCTTAAAAGTTTCTTCTCTTTTAACATCATTTATAGCTTCATTTATTCCTAGGTATGAAGCATTTGATTTTGGTGCCGTTGCAAGATATGTTGTGGCTTGTGCAAGATTTATTCTGCCCTCTGGAAGTCCTACTATATTTATAGCATCAAAAGCCGCTGTGGCTATAACAAGAGCCATTGGGTCTGCATTTGATATATCCTCTGATGCAGAAATAATAAGCCTTCTTGCTATGAATTTAGGGTCCTCTCCAGCTTCTAACATCTTTGCTAAATAATATAAAGCAGCATCTGGATCTGTTCCTCTAATTGATTTAATAAATGCCGATGCTGTATCATAATGTTCATTTCCATTTTTATCATATTGTAAATTTTTAACTTGAAGACAGTCTTCCATTACAGATTCATCTATTATTACTTTTCCATCTATTTCATCTGTAGAAAGAACAGCTATCTCAAGTGAATTCAACATATTTCTTCCATCACCAGAGGAATTTCTAAATAAAAATTCCTTAGCTTCTTTGCTTATTTCAACATTAAAGTTTTTAAGTCCATTTTCTGAAGCTAAAGCTTTTTCTAAAAGTATTTCCATATCTTTAAACTCTAAGGATTTTAAAGTTAATATTTGACATCTTGAAACTAAAGCCTTATTCAGTTCAAAATAAGGATTTTCAGTTGTAGCTCCTATTAATATAACTACACCTTTTTCAATAAATGGCAATAGTACATCTTGTTGAGATTTATTAAATCTGTGAATCTCATCAATAAATAAAACCGATGATTTATTATCAAATTTTAAATTATCCTCAGCTATTTTTAAAACTTCTCTAAGTTCTTTTAAATTACTTGTTACAGCTGAGATTTGAATAAATTTTTTCTTTGTAGTATTTGCAATTATTTTTGCAAGAGTTGTCTTTCCAACTCCTGGTGGTCCATAAAATACCATTGAGGAAATTCTATCAGATTTTATAACTCTATTTAAATATTTTCCATTTCCAACTAAATGTTCTTGACCTACAAAACCTTCTAATCCTTGAGGTCTTAATTTATTTGCAAGTGGAGCAGATTTTTCTAGATTTTTTTCCATATTCATTGTGAATAAATCCATATTATCACTTCTTTTGGTTCATTATTTCTTCAAGTTCATTAAAGAAACTTTGAACATCTTTAAATTGTCTATAGACAGAAGCAAATCTAACATAGGAAACTTCATCAAGTTCTTTTAATTCTTTCATAACCATAGTTCCTAAATCATCAGATGTAACTTCTTTTTTCAGAGTATTTTGAACAGCTTTTTCAATATTATCAGCTGCTTTTTCTATTTCATCTCTAGACACTGGTCTTTTCTCACAAGACTTTATCATACCGTTTATAATTTTATTTCTATTAAAAACCTGTCTGTTTCCATCTTTTTTTACAACCATTATTGGAGTTTCTTCAATTTTTTCATAAGTTGTAAATCTTCCTTTACAATCTATACACTCTCTTCTTCTTCTTATAGTTGTACTTTCATCTGTAGGTCGAGAGTCTACTACTTTTGATTCAGAATATCCACAATAAGGACATTTCATAATATACCTCCAAATAAAAAAGCGCCTCACCAAATCGATGAGGACAACTTTGATTATCTTCTAGTTCTTAAGAATGATGGAATCTTAAGATCGTCATCATCTTGTTTTGCTTCTTTTCTTTCAGTTGGTACAACTGGTTGACTAACTTCTTTTTTAGCATATCCAGCCATTCTTGGTGAGCTTTCTTCTTTATATTGATCAAAGTCAGTTGCAATAACTGTAATTTTAACTTGATCTTTTAAAGTTTCATCTATTCCAGCTCCAAAGATAATATTAGCATCTTCATCAACACATTCGCGAATAAGATCTGCTGCTTCATTTACTTCAAATATTCCTAAATCATTTCCTGCAGTAATATTAAGAAGAACTGATTTAGCTCCCTTAATAGAAGTTTCAAGTAATGGTGAATTAATTGCAAGTTTAGCAGCTTCTGTAGCTCTTTCATCTCCTGATGCAAAACCAATACCCATATGTGCAATTCCTTTATCGTACATAATAGTTTTAACATCGGCAAAGTCAAGGTTAATTAAACTTGGTACAGAAATTAAATCTGAGATACCTTGAATACCTTGTTTAAGTATATCATCTGCCATTTCAAATGCTTGTGAAAAGCTTGTCTTTTTATCTGAAATTGAAAGTAGTCTATCATTTGGAATAATAACTAATGTATCAACTTTATCTTTAAGAGCAGCTATTCCTCTTTCAGCAGATTTTGTTCTTTTCATTCCTTCAAAAGTAAATGGTTTTGTAACAACACCTACTGTAAGTAATCCCATTTCTTTAGCAACATCAGCAATTACAGGAGCAGCACCAGTACCAGTACCTCCACCCATACCTGCTGTGATAAATACCATATCAGCACCAGCTAAAGATTCTCTAATTTCATCTAAATTTTCTTCTGCGGATTGTTCTCCAATGTCTGGATTTGCACCTGCACCAAGACCTTTAGTGATTTTTTCTCCAATTTGTATTTTTGTCTCTGCTAATGAATTTTTAAGTGCTTGTTTATCTGTATTGTAAGCTAAAAACTCAACACCCTTAACTCCCGCATTGATCATTCTGTTAACAGCATTGTTTCCTCCGCCACCAACACCAGCTACTTTTATTTTGGCAAATTCGTCGTGATCCATATCAAAATCCAACATAAACACCCTCCTCATATAATAAATTACATTTTTTTCATTTTATTCTATATACTTCATTTTATAAATAAACAAGAAAATAGTCAACAAGTATTACTTTAATCTTGTTGAAAACTAAATTAAAGCACTTTTAATTATATCTAACTTATTCATTATTTTCATTGTTTTTAATCGAATTCTTATTTATTTTTTCAACTTCGCTACTGGACCTTTCAATAACAATTGGATTTGGTCCTTTTTCCATTTCAATAGAACTTACATTTTTACCAGTTTTTTCTATATCTTTAACAATTAAATCTAGCATTTTAAACTTATAATCAAGATCCATATAAGTTCCAAGGTCAATTTTTATATCATCATTTGTATAAAACCTTGAATAATTATTTTTTAATATAACAGTATCAACATTTCCTTTAAAAACTTCATCTTCAAATAATCTTTTTAATAATTCCTGTTGATCATTTTCTTTTGAAAAAATATAATTTCCTAAAGCATATTTCTCAGTTTTTAAGCCTTCTACTGTCATTAAATTTGCTTTTTCTTTTTTATTAACTGATATAACTTTAAACTCATCATCTACTATGAAATATTTATCTTTGCCAGGTATTTGAGCTTTAGGCTCTCTTATATCTGCCGATATTGTAACTACTCCATTAAGTGCAAAAGAAGTTTTTACATTTTTTACATTTGGAATATCTTCTATTGATTTGATTTTTTGTTTTTTTGAAGTTAAAAAATAATTTTCACCTTTTGCATATCCAGATTCTTTTATTATTTCTTTACTTGGTATTCCTTCTGGACCTTTAACTACAATTTTTTTAATATTTAAAAGTCCTGATTTTTTAAGAATAAAAAGTAAAGCCAAAAATATTAATAAAACGAAAAAAATCTTTTTAATTTTCTGTCTTCTTTTTTTTAACTTTTTATTTTTTAAAATTCTTTCTTCACTTTTATTCATAATACCACTCTATAATCTTTCTATAATATCACCTAAGTTTTTAACAGCTTCTGCATTTCCAAGTTTTTTAGAATTTTTTCCCATTGAAAATCTTATATCATCATTCTCAAGAATTTCTTTTATCTTGTTATATAAAACTTCTCCAGTTAAATTTTCTTCCAATATAACTTCTGCTGCATCTTTTTCTTTATAGCTATTTGCATTAAATACTTGATGATTTCCAGCTGTATAAGCCTTTGGTATTAAAATACTTGCAAGCCCTACTGCAGAAATTTCAGCAAGAGTCATTGCACTTGAACTAGCTATAACTAAATCACTTACCATTAATAGATTTGGAATATCATGAGAATAATTTAAAATCTCTACATTCTCAGATATTTTAACATCTTTTAATTTATCCATTACATAATCGTAATGTGGCTTTCCAGTTATGTGAATTAATTTAAAATCTATATTCATTCCATTTTTAAGAATTTCAATTATGGCTTCATTAGTTGATTCTTGTCCACCACTTCCACCAAAGGAAAGAACTATTTTTTTATCTAATTCAATATTCAAATCTTTTGCTGCTTTTTCTTTATCAATAACCTTAAAATCATTTCTTATAGGATTTCCTGTAAAAATTATATTTTTAGAATTTAAATATTCTTTTGCTTCATTAAAATTAATGGCTACAAGATCTGCATTTTTGGCAAGAAATCTATTTGTTTTTCCTGGAAACGCATTTTGTTCTTGAACCACTGTTTTAATATTATTTTTTTGAGCTTTATATACAATTGGCGCACAAACATATCCGCCAGTTCCTATAACTACATCTGGTTTAAAGTGTTTTATAATTTTCTTTGAGTCTCTTAGTCCTCTTAGTAAGGCAAAAGCACTTGTTATAGTTTGTTTGTTTAATGCTTTTCTAGGAAGACCTTCTACATGAATTGGACTAAAATCAAAGCCTGCTTTTGTAACAAGTTCTTCTTCTAAACTTCCTTTTTTTCCTACATAAAGAATCTCATTGTTTTCATCTCTATTTTTTAATTCTGTTGCTATAGCAAGAGCTGGATAAATATGGCCTCCAGTTCCTCCACCTGATAATATATATTTCATTTTCACGCATCCTTAGATATTCTTAATAATAATCCTGCAGCAGCCATAGATACTATAAGAGCTGTACCACCATAGGATATAAATGGAAGTGTTATTCCTGTAACTGGGAATAATTTAATATTTACACCTATGTTAAATATTGCCTGAATTCCTATAAATGTACTTAATCCTACTGCTGTAAATTTATCAAAGTTATTATTTGTTTTTTGCGCTATATAAAATCCTCTCCATACAAAAACTCCAAAGAGAATAATAAGTAAGATTCCTCCAATAGCACCAAACTCTTCACAAATTATAGCATATATAAAGTCATTATATGCAAAAGGTAGGTTTGTATATTTTTGTCTAGAATGAAAAAGCCCTACTCCTCCAGTTCCACCCATTGCTATTGCATAAAGTGCTTGATTTATTTGATATAAATCATCTGGATTTTTTTCATGAGCTTTTCCAAAGATTGATGCTGCAAAAGAAGCTATTCTTTTTCGCCTATATGGCACAGTTGCTATTAATCCTACTAAAGCAGCTCCTGCTATACCACCTAACATAACAAATTGATAAAAATACATTCCACCAACTACATACATAGCACCAAGTTCTGCTGCAATTACAAAACCTGTTGAAAAGTCTCTTGTTAAAATTGGTCCTGCACTTAATGCAATTATTAAAAACAATTTAAAAAACACTTCTTTTTCATGTAATTTATGCCAGTTATCACTTAATACTTTAGAAGCATATAATACTGATGTAACTTTTATAAAATCTGATGGTTGTATTTTAAAAGGAATTATAGGAATCTTTATCCACCTTGCTTGACCATAACTGGAGTCTGCAAAAGATGTCCAAAGCAAAAATATTAAAAGTAAAGAAATAAACCATAATGTTTTAGATATTTTCTTTACAAAACTTCTTTTTAAATGAGATGTAATAAACATCCCAACTCCACCAATTAATAAGAAAAATATATGTTTTTTAACAAAATAATATCCATTGTTAAAGTCCTTAACCCCTATTGGATAAGAAGCACTTAAGACTGCAACAGTTCCAAAAGTTAAAAGAAGAATAGTAGTTATTAAAAGAATTGAATCATAACCATTATTTTTAGTTCTATTACTTTTTTTCATTTTCGAACTCATATTAATCTCCTAAATTACTTACTAACTCTCTAAAATGCTCCCCTCTTTTTTCATAAGAAGGATACATATCCCAAGAAGCACAAGCAGGAGAAAGTAATACAGTATCCTTATCTTTTGCTAAACTATATGCCAAATCTATTGCTCTATTTAAATCTTTTACAATATAAATATCATAACCCATTGGCTTAGATTCTTTTTCTAACTGCTCCGCTGTTTCGCCAAGTAAAATTAAATGTTTAACTTTATCCTTACCAGTTTCTAACATCTTTTTAAAGTCAGCTTTTTTATCATATCCACCAGCAATTAAAATTAAATTTTCATCCATTGCCTTTATTGCCATAATTGTTGAATCTGGATTTGTACCTTTTGAATCATTGTAGTATTTTACTCCATTTAATTCTCTTACAAATTCAATTCTATTTTCTACTCCTAAAAAATTCAAAATTGAATCTTTAATTATTTCAATTTCAATATTTAAACTCATAGCTATAGAAATTGCCGTTAAAATATTTTCAACATTATGCATTCCTGGAATTCGTATTTCAGATCTATCCATAATAAAATCAATTTTATCATCTAAATGTCTAAAATAAATTTTACCATTTTCTAAAAAAGCTCCTGCTTTATTTACATCCTTAGTGGCAAAGTATAAAACTTTTCTATCACTATTAAATTCTAATTTAAGTAAATTTTTATCATTATAATTTAATATAGTAATATCTTTATCCTTTTGATTTTTGAAAATATTAAATTTTGCATTTCTGTAATTTTCAACATTTCCATGCCAATCTAAATGGTCAGATGTTACATTTGTAATTGCAGATACATTTGGCCTAAAATCAACAGTATCCTCTAATTGAAATGAACTGGCTTCTATAACTATATAGTCATCACTTTCTGCTTCAAGTGCTATATCTAAAATACCTTTACCAATATTACCAACACAGTAAGTTGTTTTAACTTTCTTTAATATTTCCGCTACTAAAGTTGTTGTTGTTGTCTTACCATTTGTTCCTGTTATTGCTATGATATTTTCACATTTTGTTATTTTATATGCAAATTCTATATCTGAAACTATTTTTATCTCTTTTTCACGAGCATTATTTAATATTTTATTGTCTGGATTTATTCCAGGACTTTTTATAATAAAATCAATTTTTTCTATATCATCATTTTCTTTAAATATTTTAAAATCTATATCTGCATCATCATTATAATTTTCATTTTGATCGTAAATATAAATATTATAATCCAATTTATCAAGGGCTTTAAGAGCTGACTTTCCAGTTACTCCAAAACCAAATACCAATACATTTTCCATAATTTTCATCACCTAAAATAGTATCATGTATGAAATTATACATAAAATAATTTCAATACTGTAAAAAACTGCAACTACTTTTATTTCTTTCCATCCTTTTTGCTCAAAATGATGGTGCAAAGGTGCCATTAAAAATACACGTTTACCTGTTGTTTTAAATGATATAACTTGGATTATTACTGAAAGAGTTTCTATAAAATAAATCCCACCAGCTATTGGAAGTATTAAAGGTAGGTTTAAAAGTACAGCAATTGCTGATACTGCTCCTCCTAGAGCTAAAGAACCTGTATCTCCCATAAATACTTTTGCTGGATATTTATTAAAGTATAAAAATCCACATAATGATCCTGCAAGTATTATACAAAATAATTCAATACTTGTTCTTTCAAGTTTATGCGCAACAATTGCAAAAAATATAAGAAGTATAATTGTTACTCCACTTGATAAACCATCTAAACCATCTGTTAAATTAACTGAATTTACTGTTCCTACAACTACAAATAATATAAATGGAATATATAGATATCCCATACTAAAAGTATTTCCTGAAAAAGGAAGTATTACATCTGTACTTAAATCTTTTGAATTATATTGATAAAATAAAAGTACTAATGCCGTTAATATTTGTAGTAATAGTTTTTGTTTTGCTGTTAATCCTAAGTTTCTCTTTTTTACAACTTTTATATAATCATCTAGAAAACCCACAATTCCAAATGCCAATGTTGAAAATATAAGCATTGCACTTTCCATTGTGAAATTTCTAGATAAAATAGTACATATTAATAAAGAAATGAGAAAAATTACTCCTCCCATAGTAGGTGTTCCACCTTTTACTAGATGTGTTTGTGGACCATCTTCTCTAATACTTTGTCCTGCTTTTAGCTTTTTTAGCATTGGTATAATCATATATCCTAGAACAACTGCAACTAATGCAGATATTACTAAATATACCAAGTTTATACTTTTCCCCATTCTTTAATCCTCACTTAGCTATTCTTTTTAGTATCTCTTTTCGTACTTTTTGATGAATCTTTTTCTAAGTTTTTTTCACTATTCTTTTTTACATCTTCTTTTTCATCTTTATCTGAAACTTCTGATTTTTTAGTAGTTTTTTCCTTAGAATTATTTTTTGTAGATTTTTTATCTTTAATATCTTCCTCATCATCTTCAGAATCTTTATCATCTTTATAAAGTTCCGATTCCATTGTTAGTAAAACAACATTATCATCTTTAATATATGATCCAGCTTCTGGCCTTTGAGATACAACTTTACCTTTACCACTGATATTATACTCTACTTTAAGAGCTTTTAAAATAGGCTCGACTTGTTTTTCTGTTTTGCCAATTAATATAGGCATTGTTTTGTTTTTGCCCTCATTGTTATTTATTTCTAAATCTACTATTGTTCCTTTTTCTGCATAAGTTCCTGCTTGAGGATTTTGTTTTATTACTACTGCATTATTTCCAACTTTTTCACTTACAGTATTAAATTTAAGTTCTCTATCTACAATAGATTTACCTGCATCTAATAATAATAAGTTTCTTACATTTGGAACTGAAACTAGTTCTTCTTTTTCTTCTTTAACTTCTTTTTCAGTTTTTGGAACTTTTAAATATTCTAAAGACTTTTCAAAAACATCATGTGCAGCTGGTGTTGCAACTGCTGAACCATAAATATTCCCCTTTGGTCTTTGAACTACTACAAGAACTGTAATTCTTGGATCATTTAAAGGAGCAACTCCTACAAATGATGCAATGTATGCATTTTCATATCCTTTATTTGTAGCAATATTTGCAGTACCTGTTTTACCACCAATTTGATATCCTGATACTTGTGCTCTTTTACCTGTTCCTTCCGTTACAACTTTTCCCATCATATGTCTCATTTGTTCTGATGTTTCATCTGAAATAACTTTTCTCTTTGTAACTGTTTTTTTCTTTTCAATTACATTTCCATTATTATCTTCAAGTCTTGAAACTATTCTAGGAGTATTTAAATAACCTTTATTCGCTATTGCAGAAACTGCGTTTATAAGTTGAATTGGAGTTACTGATATACCATGTCCATAACTTATAGTTGCAACATTAGCAGGACCCATAGATTCAGCTGAACGCGCAATTTGTCCAGTTGCTTCTGCAGGAAGATCTATTCCTGTTGGACTTCCAAAACCAAATGCCTTTATATATTTATACATTTTTTCTGCACCTAGTTCACGACCAATTTTTATTAAAGCAATATTACAACTTTCTGTTATTGCTTGTTCTACTGTTCTTGGTCCTCTATTCTGAGAAGTACAACCTATCTTAACACCTGGTATGTCAGTATATAAACCATTACATACATAGGTTTTATTTAGGCTTGTAGTAGCTTCTTCTAAGGCTGCTGCAGTTGTTACAAGTTTAAATGTAGAACCTGGCTCAAATTGTTCATTTACACAAAAATTCGTCCAATTTCTAAACCATAGTTCATTTTTTTCTTCTGGACTTAAATCTTCCCATAGTTCTTCCTGATCTTCATTTATTGGAGATTTTGGATTATTTAAATCATAACTTTCATTATTTGCCATTGCTAAAATTTCACCAGTTTTTGTATCTTGAATTATAATACTTACCTTTTCAGCACTATAATCAATTCTAGTTTTTTTAGCAGCCTCTTCAGATATCTGTTGTAATGTTTCATCTAAAGTTAAAACTGTAGAAAATCCTTCCTTAGGTGCATAAGTTTCCTCTTCTGTTAATGGAATTTTTGCATGTGAATTATTTTTTACAACAATATTCTTTCCAGGCATACCAGAAAGTTCTCCATCATAACTTGACTCAATACCATAAACTCCTGTACTTTCATCATTTGCAAAACCAATAACATGAGCTGCTAAATCCTTATATGGATAAAATCTCTTTGTTACATCATCAATAGAAACTCTACCAACTTTAGCACTTTCTAATTTTAAAGCATGATCTCTACTTACATTTGATGCAATTTTTACAACTCTTTTGCCAACCATTTTTTCAATAATTTCTTCTTCAGGAATATTTAAAATTTTAGCAATTTTTTTTGCATCTTCCTTTGTTACTTTATCTAATTCTTCTTTGTATTCTTTTTTAGTCTTAAAATTTTCTTGCTTTATAAAACCCATATCATAAAAAACATTAGCTCTTGTTACATTTATAGCTAACTCTTTTTTATTTCTATCATAAATAATTCCCCTATCAGGAGAAATAGTTTCTGTCCTAGTCAATTGATTAAGAGCTTTTCTAGTTAACTCCTCACCTTGTCTTACATTTAAATCTATTAGTCTAATTATTAATAATGCAAATAAAAGAACCAAAAAAGCCAGTATCCAGAAAGCCTTCGTATTTGCTATAATTCTTGAAGATTTCTTTTTTTTACTCTTTTTTGGTTCTTTTTTTATTCTATATTTATTCATAACTCCTCCTACTAATCCTTTAATCGTTTGTAAAGGATTTTAGCACTGAAATAATAGGACTTAAGAATACATTGTTGTTTACATCTTTTCGAAGCTCATTTTTTGATACATCAATATAAATTACTTGTTCATCACTAGGATGTACCATTCCTAATTTATACATTGCTTCATCTTGAATTTCAGTAGAGCTTTTTATACCCTTTATATCTCCATCAAGAGACTCTTTAGTTTTTTTAAGCTCTTTTATTTCATTCTCTTGAGCAATAATTCTTTTATCTAAATTAGATAGTTGTGCATACAAAAAAGTTGAGCCTAAAGAAATCATAATAACAATTACAAGAGTTATGTACAAGGGTGCTTTTTTCGAACTTTGTTTCTTCTTTTTCTTCCCAGTACTTATTTTTTTTACTTTATTATTGTGATTCTTTGCCATTGGACACCTCTATAACTTTTCTACTACTCGAAGTTTGGCGCTATGCGCTCTATTGTTTTCTTTCAACTCGTCTTCACTGGCAGTTATAGGTTTTCTTGTCAATATATTTATCT
The DNA here is from genome assembly GCA_946403255.1 of uncultured Peptoniphilaceae bacterium. Lineage (GTDB taxonomy): Bacteria > Bacillota > Clostridia > Tissierellales > Peptoniphilaceae > Anaerosphaera. The sequence continues at coordinate 15,151 of CAMIZH010000015.1, forward strand.
CTCTTTTTTTATCGCATATACAAATAGGTGTGTTTTCAGGACATATACAATCTTTAAAATAATATTTAAATTCGTCCTTAACAATCCTATCCTCAAGCGAATGGAAAGATATAATTGCAATTCTTCCCCCAGGATTTAGTCTATCTATCATTTTTCCTAAAGCGTCTGTTAAAACGCCTAGCTCGTTATTTGTCTCTATTCGTAATGCTTGAAATGTTTTTTTAGCTGGATGTCCTTTTTTTCGTCTAGCAGATGCTGGTATTGCTTTTTTTATAACTTCTACTAATTCAAAAGTCGTATCTATAGTTTTTTTCTGTCTATCACTAACTATAAAGTCCGCTATTCTTGAAGCCCATTTTTCTTCTGAATAGTCTCTAAGTATTCTTGTTAAATCTTCTTTTAAATAAGTATTTACAATATCCCAAGCACAAAACTCTTTAGAATTATCCATTCGCATGTCAAGACGTGCGTCAAAATTATAGGAAAATCCTCTTTCCCCTTCATCAAATTGATGTGAAGAAACTCCTAAATCTAAAAGAATCCCATCTACTTTGTCAATTCCTAGATCATCTAGAACTACATCAAAATCTTTGTAATTTGATTTTACTAAAGTATAGTTTTCCGCTATTTTTCCAAGAACTTCATTAGATTTAGCTAAAGCATTGTCATCTTGATCAATACCAACTAAAAATCCAGTTCCCCCTAGTCTCTTTAAAATCTCAGAAGAGTGTCCTGCTCCACCTATAGTTCCATCTACATAAGTTTTGCCTTCTCTAATATTTAAACCTTCAATTGTCTCATCAAATAATACAGATTTATGATAAAATTCCATTTATATCCCCAACTCAGCCATTTTTTCAGCCATTTCTTCATAAGATAGCCCTTCATTTAGATTATAATCATCCCATGATGACTTACTCCAAATTTCTACTCGGGTACTAACTCCTATTATAACTGCTTCTTTGTCAATTAGTGCATGTTCTCTTAAGTTTTGTGGTAATAAAACTCTTCCTTGTTTGTCAATATTTGTGTCTTCTGCTCCTGAAAAAAAAGTTCGCACAAAAGATCTTACGTTTTTATTTGTCATTGGTAAATTTTTAAGTTTAGTTTCTATCTTATCCCATTCTTCTAAAGGATAGAGAAATAGACAATTATCAAGACCTTTTGTAATTACAAAACCCTCAGATAACTCTTCTCTAAATTTAGATGGAATTGTGATTCGTCCCTTAGGATCAATAGAATGAGTAAATTCTCCAATTAACATAATTATCTCTCACTTTTTACCACTTTAACCCACATTCATCCACTTATTTATATTTTACATCATTTAACACAATTCTTCCACTCTAATTTATGAAAATTTTATTTAGGGACCCTAGTCCTAAAAGCTAAAAACAAAGGGACTAAAAAGTTTTCCTCTTTAATCCCTTTGTCCTATTAGTTTATCTTAATATTTCTTAGCAATAAAATAGAAATCTGATCCTTTTCCAAGTTCTGAATTTACTCCATACTGAAAATTATGAAGCTCTAATATATTTTTTACAATATATAATCCAAGCCCTGTTCCAACACTAGGTCTAGTATGATTATCTCTTACTCTATAAAATCTTTCCCATATTTCATCAATATCATCTTCTTCTATGCCTAAACCATGATCAATACAATCAAACCTGACTTTTCCATCTTTTTCTTCTAAAATAATTTTTAAATATTTTTCCTCTTTTGAATAATTAATTGCATTATTTATTAAATTATATATAACTTGTTCTAGTTTTTTTTCATCGCCTAAAATAGTGCAATCTCCTATTGTTTTAAATTCAAATATAAAATCATTTTTTTCTTTTAAAACATTAAATCTATTTGAAACATTTGTAACCGTTTTTTCTAAATCAACTGGTAAAAAATTCACACTTTCTAAATTTGATTCCATTTTTGAAAGATCTAACAAATCATTTACAAGTTCTGTTAGATGATCTGCTTCATTTATTATAGTTGCAATATGTTCATTTCTTTTCTTTTCATCACTACCTGATATATCCCTTATCATTTCCCCATAAGATTTTATAACTGTTAATGGTGTTTTTAAATCATGAGATACATTTGCAATTAAATCTTTTCTCATTTCAATTGTTTTTGTAAGTTCATTTGTTGCATAGTTTAAAGTATCTGCAAGGTCATCTACTTCACTATAATCACCTTTTTTAAAGGATACATCATAGTTTCCCTTACCAAGTTTTTTTGCCGTTCTAGACATATCTACAAGTGGCTTTGATAATCTCTTTGACATAAAATATGAAAGTATAAGAGACAAGGCCATTGCAAGTATTGAAACAATAATAAGCATTTTCTTTAATATATCAATTGTAGAGTCTACAGGATCTAAAGAAGTTTTTATTGTTATATAATGTTTCACATCGTCTGTTGTACCTAAAAAACCTGCATAAACTAATGTAGGATTTTCTAAGTTTGGAAATTTAACTGTAAAAACTCTATACTTTTCTTTTCCTGATACAATTGAGGAAAAGAACTCATTAAAAGTTTGCTCATCCATAACTTTAGGTTTAAATAAAGCTTCCACCCAGTTAAATGGATAAATCAAATGTCCATCTTCATCTATTACTTCAATATTCATTCCTTTTTTTTGAGAATAGTTTAAAATTTGATATTCAAAATCCGAACTATTATATTCAGTTCTTAAATAGTTACCAATCTTTGTAACTTCCCTAATTTTCATAGATTCATAAAAATTATTTAAAAATACAATTTGAAGTAGCCATAAAGCTATTAATATTGCTGCTGCAAATCCCGAAAAATATTTCCAGAATTTAAACATAATACTATTATTATTAATTTTTATAATTTTATTCTCTCGTATCAAATTTATAACCTATCCCTCTAACCGTTATTATAAATTTCCTATAATCTTTTATGGAATTTCTAAGCATTTTTATATGTGTATCTACAGTTCTGTCATCTCCATAAAAATCATAACCCCAAACTTTATTAAGTAATTTATCTCTAGATAATGCAATATTTTCATTAGTAACTAAAAATACTAAAAGTTCATATTCCTTTGGCGTCATATCAACTTTATCTCCATCTACAAAGACAACACGCCCATCTAAATCTATTGAAAGTCCTTCAAAATTCAAAACTTCATTTTCAATTGTTTTTTGATGTCTTTTTACTATGACATTAAGTCTTGCCATTAGCTCCTTTGGTGAAAATGGTTTTACTACATAATCATCTATACCAATTTCAAATCCAAATAATTTATCATATTCCTCTCCTCTTGCTGAAAGCATTAAGACTGGAATATCTTTATTTTTCTTTATTTCTTTATATGATGAAAAACCATCTAATCTTGGCATCATAATATCCATTACTATAACATCAAAATCTTGACTCTTACACATTTCTATAGCTTCAAGTCCATCTCCTGCCTCAAAAACAGTATGACCTTCAAACTCAGCATAAGTCTTTATAACTTCTCTGATTTTTACTTCATCATCTACAACTAATATTTTAAACATTGTAGTCCTCCTATAAACAGTTTAACAAAATAATATTATTATATATTTGTGAAAAACCAATGATAATATTATTTTAAAAATTATACATTTCCCTTAAGACCACAAATCTCTGCTCTTTCTTGAAGTCCCTTTATTGTTTCTTCAAAAACTATATTTTTTTCAATATTTAACATCTCTACACCATTTAAAATTATTTCACGATTACATCCTGCTGCAAACTTTTTATCTTTAAACTTTTTATTTAAAGACTTAAGCTCTAAATCTAACACTGATTTACTCGGTCTTAAAAGACAAGCTGCATTTATAATCCCAGTTAATTCATCAACTGTATATAAAGTTTTTTCCATTATACTTTCAGGTTTTTCATCAGTACAACTTGGCCAACCATGAGAAACTATCCCACGAATATATTCTTCATCCCAGTTATTTTCTTCAAGAATAAGTCTAGTCTTTTTACAATGCTCCTCTGGATATTTTTCATAATCAAGATCATGGCAAAGTCCAACCACTGACCACATATCTACATCTTCATTAAAATAATTAGCAAAGTGAATCATTGCCGCTTCAACTTGTAATGCATGTTGAATTAAAGCATCACTTTCATTATATTCTAGTAAAAGTTTCATTGCATCATCTCTAGTAGGTTTCATAATATCCATCTCCTTAAATTTTATATCTTTATTATACTATAGATTTGTACCCATTTATATTTTTAAAAATATTAAGATTATAATTAAAATTTTGGGGAATAAATTAAGTAATCAAAATACTGAAAGGAGTAATTTTATGGAAGGTAAAATATTTAAAAACACAGCAATACTTAGAATTGATAAAGGCGAAGAAGTTATGGAATCTCTTGTAGCTTTTTGTAAATCAAAGAATATAACACTTGCAAATGTAACTGGTCTTGGTGCCTCTGATAATGTTACAGTAGCTTGCTTTGATAATGATATTAAAGAATATGTAAGCACTGTCTATGACAAAGATTACTATGAGGTTACTAATTTTACAGGAAATATAACATTAAACAATGGAGAAATCTATCCTCATCTTCACATAAATTTTGCAGATCATAAACAAGAAACTTTTGGTGGTCATTTAGAAAAATGTATTATTTCTGCAACTTGTGAACTTTTTTTAGATATTCTTGAAGATACTGTTGATAGAACTTTTGATGAAGAAGTTGGAATTAATATTTTAAAATTTTAAACAAAAAACTTTATTAAATCATTATAAATTATATCTTTATTTGTAATATAAGAAGAA
>CAMIZH010000016.1 GCA_946403255.1 uncultured Peptoniphilaceae bacterium
ACGGCCTGGGAGAGTAGATAATCGCCAGTTTATGAATAAGATCCGTTAACGCATCATTTGATCGTTAGCGGATTTTTTAATACAAAAAATTAATAAAAGACTATTAGTTATATTTATACTAAAGAAAAGTCTATTGAGATTATGATATATAGCGTTTTCAATTTGTTAAAATGTTTTTTAATGCTTTTAAATATGATATAATTGGAAAAAATGGAGGTATGCAATGAAAGCTGTTATAACATTTATTGGTAATGATAAGATGGGAATTGTATTTAAAGCAACTGAGCTGATAGTAAAATATCATTTAAATATAGTAGATATTAATCAAACAATTATGGATGATTATTTTACTATGATTATGATCGTAGATATGTCAGAAAAAACAGTTCCTTTTGATGAAATAGTTGATGGGTTTAGAGCTCTTGGAGAAGAAATTGGAATGTATATTAAGGTTCAACATGAAGATATTTTCAATTCCATGCATCAAATTTAATGAGGTGAAAAATGGACAATAGAAAAATAATTGAAACTATTAGAATGTTAGAAAATGAACACTTAGATATTAGAACAGTAACAATGGGGATTTCTTTATTAGATTGTATAGATTCTGATTATAAAAAAGCATGTAATAAAATATATGACAAAATGATGAGAAATACTGAAAATCTTGTAGCTACAACAACAGAGGTTTCAAAAAAATATGATATTCCAATTGTAAATAATAGAATTTCTGTAACGCCGATATCTTTAATTGCAGGAGCAACTGATCTTACAGATTACACACCTTTTGCAGAAACTCTTGATAGAGTTGCAAAAAATGTAGGAGTTGACTTTGTAGGTGGATTTTCTGCTCTTGTTCAAAAAGGATTTAATAAAGGAGATAGAATATTAATTGATTCTATTCCACATGCGCTTTCAACAACTGATTATGTTTGTTCAAGTGTTAATATAGGTTCTTCAAAAACAGGTATAAATATGGATGCTGTAAAGCAAATGGGTGATGTTGTATTAGACCTTGCAGAACTTACAAAAGAAAATGATTCAATAGGTTGTGCAAAACTTGTAGTATTTGCAAATGCAGTAGAAGACAATCCGTTTATGGCAGGTGCTTTTCACGGAGTAGGAGAGAATGACACTATAATTAATATTGGTGTGTCAGGTCCTGGAGTTGTAAAATGTGCTCTTGAAAAAGTTCGTGGTGAAAGTTTTGATGTAGTTGCAGAAACTATAAAGAAAACGGCATTTAAAATAACTAGAATGGGAGAACTTGTAGGTAGAGAAGTTTCTCAAAAACTAGATACTAAATTTGGTATTATAGATTTATCTTTAGCGCCTACTCCAGCAATAGGAGATAGTGTTGCAAGAATTTTAGAAGAAATAGGAATTGAAAAAGTTGGTGGACATGGAACTACAGCAGCTCTAGCAATGCTAAATGATGCTATTAAAAAGGGTGGAATTATGGCTAGTTCTCATGTTGGTGGATTAAGTGGTGCATTTATACCTGTATCTGAAGATGAAGGTATGATAGAAGCGGCTACAAATGGAAGCATATCTTTTGATAAACTAGAAGCTATGACTTGTGTATGTTCAGTAGGTTTAGATATGATAGCTATTCCAGGAAATACACCAGCATCAACAATATCAGCAATTATTGCAGATGAAGCAGCAATAGGTGTTATAAATAATAAAACAACAGCTGTTAGAGTTATTCCAGTTCACGGAAAAGATATTGGAGATACTGCAGAATTTGGAGGATTACTAGGATATGCACCAATAATGGATATTGGAAATGTATCTAGTGAAAAATTCGTTCAAAGAGGTGGAACTATACCAGCACCTATTCACAGTTTTAAAAATTAAAGGAGATTAAATGAGTTTTCTAGATTTTTTTAATGGACTTATGCAAAATCCTATTTTAATTTTAGCTCTAGGTCTTATATTAGTAACAATTGCAATGAATGGAATTATGGATGCACCAAATTCAATAGCTACATGTGTTGCAACGAGAACATTATATGTAGATTATGCTCTTATTATGTCAACAGTCTGTAATTTTTTAGGTGTTTTAGCTATAAATCTAATAAATACAAAGGTAAGTTTTACAATTTTTAATTTAGTAGAATTTACTCCAAATAATGATGGTATAAAAATGTTTTTAGCAACTCTTTTAGGAATCATAATTTGGGGAATGATAACTTGGAAAATGAATATTCCAATGAGTTCATCACATTCACTAATAGCAGGACTTTTAGGAGCTTCAATTGCTACAAATAAAGGATTTAATGCTATAAATTTTAAATCTTTTAGTATGGTTTTAATAGGAATTGTAATTTCAATTTTATTTACATTTTTTATTGCTAAAATAATAGTTAAAATAATAATTAATATATTTAAAAATAAAGATAGAAGAGATTCTAGAAGGTTTTTTGATATATCACAAATAGTAAGTGGTGGACTTATGAGTTTTGTTCATGGAATCCACGACGGTCAAAAATTTATTGCATTAATAGCTATTTTAGTTTCTTTAATGAAATTTGAGACAATTGAAGAAGGAATGTTTTCTATATGGATATTTTTAATATGCGCAATAATTATGGGAATAGGAACTTCAATAGGAATAAAACGAGTTGTAAAATCAGTTGGTATGAATGTTGTTAATCTAGAAACCTATGAAGGTTTATCAGCAGATTTAACTTCAATTATTTCAATACTTGTGGCTACTTTTTTTGGAATACCAATAAGTACAACACAAACATCATCAATTGCTATAATTGGAGTGGGTTCAGTTAAAAGTAAGAACAATGTAAACTGGTCTTATGCAAAATATTTAACAACTACTTGGTTTTTAACTTATCCAGCTTGTGGTCTGATTGCTTTTATAATAGCAAAAATATTTATGATTTTTTAAGGAGATTAAAATGAAAGAAAAAAGTTTTAATTATTTTAGAGTTTTTACTGAAATGGTTGAAGGTTCAATGGCAGCAGCAAGACTTTTAGATGAGATTTTAGAAAATTATGATCCACTTGCTCTTGATGTAAGAATTAGACAAATGCATGATATAGAAAATTCAAATGATGTTTTAGTTCATGACACTTTAAATCAATTAATAAAAGAATTTTTACCTCCAATTGAAAGAGAAGATATATCAGCATTAGTTGAAGAGCTTGATAATCCAACAGATGCTATTGAAGATGTTTTATTTGCATTATATATGTATAATGTAACTGAAATTAGACCAGAAGCTATTAAATTTTCAAAATTAATTGTAGAGGCTGTAGATATACTTTATGATGCTTCTATTGAGTTTAAAGATTTTAAAAAAGATGATACATCAACAAAAGAAAAAATAATAAAGGTAAATGAAATTGAAGGTAAAGGAGATAAACTTTACATTGAAGCCATTAGGGAATTATATACTAATTGTCAAGATTCTAAAGAGGTTATAGCTTGGACAAAAATAATAAGTAAACTTGAAAAATGTTTAGATAATCTTGAAAAAAGTGCTAATTTAATGGAATTTATTATGATGAAAAATATGTAAATAAAGAGCTTAAAGGGTTTCCTTTAAGTTTTTTATTTTTATTATATATTTTACAATGGGAGTAGTTATGAATAAAATTAATTATAATTTAGAAATGGAAAAAATTATAGATTCTTTAGATGGAGAAAAACCAAAACTTTTATTACATTCATGTTGTGGTCCTTGCTCAAGTGGGTGTTTAGAAAGATTAAATGATTTTTTTGATATAACAATATTTTATTACAATCCAAATTTAGATTCTAATGAAGAATTTAATCGAAGAGCAGATGAACAAGAAAAACTTTTAGACGATATGAATTTTAAAAATAAAATGGAACTTGTTGTAAGTGAGTATAATAGTGAAACATATTATAATGCTATAAAAGGATATGAAAAATCTGAAGAAGGCGGAGAAAGATGTGGTATCTGTTTTAATTTAAGACTTGAAGAGTCAGCGAAATATGCAAAAGAAAAGGGATTTGATTATTTTACTACAACTTTATCAATTAGTCCTTATAAAAATGCTGATCTTTTAAACCGAATTGGCTCAAAACTTTCTGAAGAATATGGAGTTAAATATTTATTTTCTGATTTTAAGAAAAAAAATGGATATAAGAGAAGTATTGAACTTTCTAAAAATTATAATATGTATAGGCAAGATTATTGTGGTTGTGTTTTTTCAAAGAAAGAAGCATATGATAGAAGACAATTACTTGAGAATAAATAAGGAATATGTAAAAATGGCTTGAAATAGAGTATTTTATTGACAGTTATTTATTTACACTTATAATTATTATAGGAGGATTATTTAGACATGAAAAAAGAGAAAAAAAGTTTTTCGATGCCTGATATGTACATAATTATATTTTTTGTTGTACTCTTTGCGGCGGTACTTACTTATGTGGTTCCACAAGGATATTTTCAAACAGAAGACATAACTTATGAGATAGCTGGTGTAGAAAAAACTAAAACAGTTATTGTTGACGATTCTTTTGAATACGTTACAGATGATAATGGAAAAGCAATAAAACAAGGTGTTCAATTATTTTCTGATGATGGAGAATCAGCTGGATTTTTAAATTATATGTTTGAAGGTTTAGTTACAGGAGATAAAAATGGTTCAGCAGTTGGTATTATAGCATTTTTACTTGTAATTGGTGGAGCTTTTGGAATTGTACTTAGTACAGGTTCTGTTGAGGCTGGAATATCAAAAATGATAGTAAAGATGAAAGGAAAAGAATTTTTATTAATTCCAGTACTATTTGTTCTATTTTCTTTAGGAGGAGCAGTATTTGGAATGGGTGAAGAAGCTATTCCCTTTGTATTAATAGTTGTGCCAATGACAGTAGCTATGGGATATGATGCCATAGTGGGTATTATGATTACTTACTCTGCAACGCAAATTGGATTTGCAACATCTTGGATGAATCCATTTTCAGTTGCTGTTGCTCAAGGTATATCACAAATCCCAGTAATGAGTGGGGCAGGTTTTAGAATATTCATGTGGGTGATATTTAATATTATATCTATTACTTTTACAATGATGTATGCTAAAAAAATTAAGAAGAATCCTAAATTATCTGTATCTTATGAGTCAGATAGTTATTATAGAAATGATATGGAAGCTATAAAAGGAAAAGATGTTAAATTTGGTTTAGGAGACATTTTAATAATACTTGATATTGTAGTTACTCTTGTATGGGTAGTTTATGGAGTTGTTAAAAAAGGATATTATATTCCAGAAATAGCAACACAATTCTTTACGATGGGTATCATTGCAGGTATTATTGGTCTTGTATTTAAATTAAACGATATGGATGTAAACTCTATTGCTCTTGCTTTTAGAAATGGAGCAAAGGATTTATTAACAGCAGCACTTGTAATTGGTATGGCACAAGGAATTATTTTAGTTCTTGGTGGAACTGATCCTTCAACAGGAACAGTTTTAAATACTATATTATATAAAACAAGTACTTTAGTTGCTGGACTACCACAAGCAGTAGCGGCTTGGATTATGTATGTAATTCAATCTGTATTTAATTTCTTCGTAGTATCAGGTTCAGGACAAGCAGCACTTACAATGCCACTTATGGCACCACTTGCAGACTTAACTGGAGTATCACGTCAAGTAGCTGTTCTTGCATTCCAACTAGGAGATGGACTTACAAACTTAATCGTTCCAACTTCAGGTCTTTTAATTGCAGTTTTAGGTGCAGCAAGACTTGACTGGAATACTTGGGCAAAATTCCAAATTAAATTCCAATTAATATTATTTGTATTAGCTTCATTATTTATATTTGGAGCAGTAGCAATAGGATATCAATAAAAAGTAGAGCTTCTTAGAGAAGCTTTATTTTTTTGTAGAAAAAGATTTTAATTTAAAAGTCTATGCTATAATAGGCTTGGTGATAAAATTGAAAAAGAAATTTATAGCTACAATAGTTGTAATTTGCGTAATATTAACAGGATTTATTTATAAATATAATTTAGAAAATGCAAGAGTAAAGGAAGCTAAAGAAGATATAAAAAGAGAAATAAATATAATGGCAACTGGAGATATTATGTATCATAAAATTACATATATAAATAATTTTAATGAAGAAAAGGGAGAATATGATTTTTCTAGTTTTTATGACAAAATGAAACCATATATTGATTCTTCAGATATAATGGTTGGAAATTATGAAACAACTTCAGATCCAAATAGAGAGTATAGTGGATTTCCTTGTTTTAATACTCCGCCAGAATCTATAAAATATTTAAAAGAAATAGGATTTGATGCACTTTCAACTGCAAATAATCACTGTGTTGATACTGGAGAAAATGGAATAATTTCAACAATAGATATAATGAATGAAAATAATATTAAACATTTTGGAACTTATAAAGAAAATATAGATCGTGGAATAATTATAGAAAAAGATAATATAAAAGTAGGATTTTTATCTTATTCTGAGAGTTTTAATGGAATGGATCAATTAGTTTCACAAGAAAATAAATTTATGATTTCACCTTTTAATTTAGATCAAATAAAAGAAGATATAGAAAAGTTAAATGAAAAGGGAGCAAATTTCATAGTTATATATCCTCATTGGGGAGTTGAGTATGCAAAGCAACCAAGTGATTTTCAAAAAAATATGAATGATGAATTATTTAAACTTGGAGCAGACGTAGTTCTTGGATCTCATCCACATGTGTTACAAAGAGTTGAAGAAAAAATAATAGATGGAAAGAAAAAATTTACTATATATTCTATGGGAAACTCTATTTCAAATCAAAGAAAAGAATGGATGAAAAGAGATGGAACAGAAACAGGAGTATTTGTAAGCCTAAATATATCAAAAAAAGATTCAGAAAATAAAGCAGTATTAGAAAATGTATCATTAATACCAACTTATGTTCATAGATATAAAATTAATAATAGAACTGTATATGAAGTTATAGCATTAAAAGATCTCATAGATGGTGGAGTATATAGAGATATTTTAGATGAGGGTACTAAATATAAGGTTGATAAACATTATGAAGATGCTATGGAAATATTATATTCTTTAGGAGATGACAAATGAAAAAAGTATTGTTAATAGCAACAGGGGGAACTATTGCATCAGTAAAAACTGAAACTGGATTAAGTCCAAAGACACCGCCAGATGAATTTTTAAAGTATATACCAGAAGTAAAAGATATAGCAGAAATAGATGTGCTTCAAGTTTTAAATATCGATTCAACAAATATTGAACCATATCATTGGTTGATGATAAAAAATGTAATTGAAGAAAACTATGATGATTATGATGGATTTGTCGTAACTCATGGAACAGATACTCTTGCCTATACAGCATCAGCATTATCTTATTTAATTCAAGATATAGATAAAGTAGTTGCAATAACAGGATCACAAAAACCAATTGTAGATTCAATAACAGATGGAAAGAAAAATTTAATTGATGCAATAAGATTATCTATTAGAGAACAACTTTATGGTATATATGTTGTTTTTGATGGAAAGGCAATACTTGGAACGAGAGCAAAAAAAATAAGATCTAAATCCTATTCAGCCTTTGATTCAATAAATTATCCAGTAGCAGCATTTATAGATGGTACAAGAGTTTTACAATATGTAGATGGATATAAAAGTAATTTTGAAAAAAGGTTTTATGGGGAATTAAATTCAAAAGTATTTTTATTAAAATTAGTACCAGGACTTGAACCAGAAATACTTGATTATATTGGAGATAAATATGATGGAATAATAATTGAGTCTTATGGAGTTGGCGGCTTGCCTTTTAATGATAGTAGAAACTTTAAAGAAGCATTGAGAAGACTTACAGAAAAAGGAAAAATTGTTGTTATAGCAACACAAGTTATGCTTGAAGGCTCAGATGCTGCAACTTATGAAGTTGGATTTGACATAATGAATAAATATAATGTACTACAAGCTTATGATATGACAGTTGAGTCGGCAGTTGTAAAACTGATGTGGATACTAGGAATAACAAAAGATTTTGAAAAAGTTAAAGAATTATTTTATAAAACAATAAATAAAGATATAATTTTTGAAAATTAAAAAAATATTAAAAATAATTTGAGGTTTTTTAACCTCTTATTTTTTTATTTTAATTTTTAAATTTCACTATGTAGAATAAAAAAGTCTATGTATTTTATCTATTCCACAAAGTAGAATAGATAAATAGCTAATAATATTAATATTTCACTAAATGGAATGTTAAATTGTAAAAAAAATATAGAAAAATACAAAAAATTAATAAATTCATTATAAAATTTAAATTTAAATCCTAGTCAAATGTTTTCCTGGATGGTGTATATTAATGAATTTTAAAAAGTATTCTGATATAATAAATATAGACTAAAAATAGGAGAGAGTTATGAAAAAAAATAAAGAATTAAAAACAAAAAATATTAAATTAACAGAGGAAGAAGAAAAGATTGCAAAGAAAAAAGCAATGTTAACAATAGCTCTATGCATATTGTGGCCACTAACTTTGTTAGTTATAATACCAAATATTCAAAATTTAATAGGTCAATATGTATATTATGGATTATTAGTAATTTCAATTTTAAATGTGTACTTAACAATAATGCATACTAAGTTAGAACTTTCATCAGAAAAATATCAAAGTTATATGGGAAGAACAAATCTTGGAAAAATAGAAAGGTTTTCATCTCTTGTTTTTTTACTTGAAATAGGAATGATAATATTATTGATAATTGTACTAAAGAAATCTAAGTAAAGTTTAATATATAAAGAAAGGCTTATAAGTTTTAAATTATAAACAAAACTTTATCCTGAGGTGCTTTTTATTTTTAAAACCTATGCTATAATGAATTTGAAATAAAGATTTGGAGGTTATTATGATTAATTTTTCTCGTTTTAATTTATTAAATACTTTTATAAAAAACTCTGATAGTATATCTATGAGAAAAAATTCATATGACTTAGATTTAATAAATAAGCTAATAGGCAAACTTGGATACTTTTATGCTTATTTTTCCAACGCTTTAAATATTAAATTTGTAAAGATGTCATCAATATAAGAGGATTCCTGCGGGAATTCTCTATTTTTATTTTATTTTGGAGGTATATTTATGGAAAAGTTATACGAAGGTAAGGCAAAAGAAGTTTATTTAACAGACAAAAAAGACGAATACATTATAAGATACAAAGACGATGCAACTGCAGGAAATGGTGAAAAAAAAGCTACTATTTCTGGAAAGGGAGAGTTGAATCTAGCAATAACTTCTGCGATATTTAAAATGCTTGAAGAGAATGGAATAAAGACACATTATATTGAAACACTTGATAATAGAGAAATGCTTGTAAAAAAAGTTGAAATTTTACCACTAGAAGTTATTATAAGAAATATTTCAGCAGGTTCTTTTGCAAAGAGATACGCTGTAGAAGAAGGAATAGTTTTTGAAAAGCCAAGTTTTGAACTTTCATATAAAAATGATGATTTAGGAGATCCACTTATGGCAAGAGACCATGCTGTAGCTTTAGGCCTTATATCAGATGAAGAGTATGATAACTTAAAAGAAGAAACTTTAAAAATAAATAAATTATTAATAGATTTCTTTAAAAAAATAAATTTAAGGCTTGTTGATTTTAAAATAGAATTTGGTAAAACAGATAGTGGAGAAATTATTCTTGCTGATGAAATAAGTCCTGATACTTGTAGACTTTGGGATATGGATACAAATGAAAAATTTGATAAAGATATTTTTAGAAGAGATTTAGGTGACTTAATAGAAGGCTATACTGAAGTTTTAAATAGAATGAGGGGCTAAAATAAATGTGCGGCATAATAGGGATATATTCAAATTCACCTGTAAATAAAAAATTGTTTTATGGACTTAGTTCATTACAACATAGAGGTCAAGAGGCTTGTGGTATTACTGTTTCTAAGGGAGATTCACTAAAACGTGAAAAAGGAATGGGGATGGTAAATGAAGTTTTTAAAGAATCAAATTTATCAGAACTTGATGGAAATATTGGAATAGGTCATGTTAGATATTCAACATCAGGTGGATCTTATGATTACAATACACAACCACTTATGGGATTTTCCAAGGGAGAAGAAATATCTTTATCTCATAATGGAAATTTAATAAATCATCAAATTTTAAGAACTAGACTTGAAGAAGAAGGAATGATGTTTCAAACAACTATTGATACAGAAGTTATACTATTTTTAATAGCTAGATACTATCAAAAGGGAGACATTGTTGAAGCAATTAAAAAAACAATGGATGTAATTGAAGGAGCATATAGTATTGTACTTCTTTTACAAGACAAACTAGTTGCCTTTAGAGATCCACATGGAATAAGACCACTTGTACTTGGTGAAAGTAAAGATGGAGATGTTATTATATCATCTGAAAATGCACCAGTAGAAATAATAGGAACTAAAGTAAAAAGAGATATTCTTCCAGGAGAAATCGTAGTTGTAGATAGTAGTGGAGTTAATTCTTACTTTTATGAAAAAACAAAAAGACCAAAACATTGTATATTTGAATATGTTTATTTCTCAAGAGATGATGCAACTTTAGATAAAGTAAATAGTTATAATTTTAGAAGAAGATGTGGAGAGACACTTTCAAAAGAAGCTCCTTGTGATGTTGATTTAGTAGTGCCAGTACCAGATAGCGGTATTCCATCAGCAATAGGATATTCACAAGAAACTAAAATTCCCTTTGCAGAAGGTCTTGTAAAAAATAGATATGTAGGAAGGTCATTTATAAAACCAACTCAAGAAGAAAGAGAAATGGCTGTAAAACTTAAATTAAATCCTTTAAGACATGTTGTTGAAGGTAAGAAAATAGTTTTAATAGATGATTCAATAGTTCGTGGTACAACTTCTAGAAATTTAATAAGAAGAATGAGAGAGGCAGGAGCTAAGGAAGTTCATTTAAGAATTACATCTCCACCAGTTGTAAATCAATGTTATTACGGAATTGATACTCCAAGTAGAATGAATTTAATTGCCGCAAATCACAGTGTTGAAGAAATGCGAGAATTAATTGGAGCAGATTCCCTAGCTTTTATATCAATTGAAGGAATGCAAAAAGCTACATTAATAGATGGAGATAAATTTTGTAAGGCTTGTTTTGATGGGAAATACCCAGTAGATCCAATTATTATTTAAAGGAGATAAAATGATAAATTATAAAGATTCTGGAGTAGATATAGATTCTGGTAACAAAGCAGTGGAATTAATAAAAGAACATGTGAAAAAGACTTTTATAAATGGAGTTGTAGGAGATATTGGACTTTTCTCTGGTGGTTTTTCTTTAGAAGAATTTAAATATATGAAATCACCTACACTTCTTGCATCAACAGATGGTGTTGGGACAAAACTTTTAATAGCTCAAAAAATGGATATTCATGACAGTGTTGGAATTGACCTTGTGGCGATGTGTGTGAATGATTTAATTTGCCAAGGTGCAAAACCTTTATTTTTCTTAGATTATATTGGAGCAGATAAAATTATTCCAGAAAGAATTGAAGAAATAGTAAAGGGAATATCAAAGGGATGTATAGAATCGAATTGTGCAATTATTGGTGGTGAAACTGCTGAACTTCCAGGAATGTATTCAAAAGATGAATATGATCTTGCAGGTTTTTCAGTAGGCATTGTAGACAAAGAAAAAATTATAACTGGTGAAAATATACAAGAAAATAATGTGGTTATTGGTTTAGAATCATCAGGATTTCACTCAAATGGATATTCTCTTGCAAGAAGATTATATCTAGAAGAAATGAATACAAGTTTAGAAGATAATATGCCAAATACAGATATATCCATTGGAGAAGCACTTTTAACACCAACAAAATTATATGTAAAAACAATTTTATCATTAATAGAAAAATTTGAGATTTTAGGAATTGCAAATATAACAGGTGGGGGAATTATAGAAAATATACCAAGAATATTGCCAAATGGACTTGGTGTTGAAATTAAGAAAGGAACTTGGAACAAACCACAAGTTATAAAAGAAATAGAATTTGCAAATTTAGTTGAGGAAAAAGAATTATATAGAACTTTTAATATGGGAATAGGAATGACTTTAATCGTTAAAGATGAAAGTGCTAAAGAAATTATAGATTTTATAAATGAAAATACTGATGATAGGGCTTATATCATTGGAAAAGTAATAAAGGGTGAGGGAGTAACTTTATTATGAGAATAGCAGTTTTCATATCTGGAACTGGTAGCAATTTAAAGTCTTTAATAGATGCAGAAAAAAACAATGAATTTAATAGCTCTATAAATCTTATTATCTCAAATAAAGATGCGAAGGGATTATTTTATGGAAAAGGTGCAAATATTCCATCTTTTGTCATAAAAAATGACAATGAGATATTAGAAAAATTAAAAGAATATAAAATAGATTTAGTCGTTCTTGCAGGATATTTAAAAAAAGTTAGTGATGTTATTTTAAAGGAATATGAAAATAATATTATAAATATTCATCCTTCATTATTGCCCAAATATGGTGGCAAAAGTTTTTATGGAATAAAAGTTCATAGGGAAGTTTTTGAAAATAATGAAAAATATAGTGGAGCAACAGTTCATTATGTAGATGAAAATATTGATTCTGGAAATATAGTATTGCAGGAAAAAATAAATATACAAAAATTTAATAGTCCTGAAGAAATTCAAAAAGAAGTTTTAAAAATAGAACATAATATATTAAAAAAAGCTGTTAAAAAAATAGAGGAGGAAAAATGAGAGCACTTATATCTGTAACAGATAAAAGCAATATTAAATTTTTAGGTCGTGAACTTGAAAGTTTAGGTGTTGAAATTATTTCAACGGGGGGAACGCTACAAGTTCTTCATGATTGTGGTGTAGATGCAAAAGATATAGAAGAGGTTACAAATTTTCCAGAGATTTTAGATGGAAGAGTAAAGACACTTTCTCCTATGGTTCACGGTGGAATTTTATATAGAAGAGACAATAAAGAAGATTTAAAGACAATAAAAGAGCAAGATATAGAAGGAATAGATATTGTTGTTGTAAATTTATATGATTTTGAATCAGCACTTAAAACAAATGATTCAGAACAAATAATTGAAAATATTGATATTGGTGGACCGACTTTAATTAGAGCAGCGGCAAAAAACTTTAAGGATGTTTTAGTACTTACAGATCCTAAAGATTATGAAGAATTAATAAATAAGCTAAAAAATAAAGAAGTGGATTATAAATTTAGAGAATATCTAGCAGCAAAGGCATTTTCAAGAACGGCTTATTATGATTCTTTAATCTCTAGATATTTTATAGAAAAAACAGGACTAGATTCAGAAGTTTATACAATTGGATTAAAAAAACAATCAAAATTAAGATATGGAGAAAATCCATCTCAAAGTGCAGATTTATATAGTGATGACTTTGTAAATTCATATCTTTCAAATATAGAGATTCTTCATGGAAAAGAAATGAGCTTTAACAACTATAATGATTTAAATACAGCTATTGAACTATCAGTAGAACTTGGAAAAAATTCAGTAGTTGCTTTTAAACATGCTACCCCTTGTGGAGCGGCAATTGCAGAAGATATTTATAATGCCTATTTAAAAACTTATGAGGCAGATAAAGTATCGATTTTTGGCGGAATAGTTGTAGTAAATGGAGTAGTAGATGAAAAAACTGCTAAATTAATGAATGAAATATTTTTAGAAGTTGTTGCTGCTACAAATTTCACTGAAGAAGCTTTAGAAATACTAAAAAGTAAAAAGAATATAAGACTTTTAAAAGTAGATTTAAATTTAAATAAGACAGATAAAGATATTAAATATTTAAATGGAAAAGTATTAATTCAAGATAGAGATAATGGAAAAGATGCTTTTGAATTAGTTACAAATAGACAGCCAAATAGTGATGAAATAAATGATTTAAAATTTGCAATGACAGTTTGTAAATATGTAAAATCAAATGCTATAGTTGTTGCAAAAGATGGACAGACTATGGGAATTGGTGGAGGTCAAACTTCAAGGATATGGGCTTTAGAAAGTATAGAACATAATTATGATAAAGACTTTAAAGGTGCAGTTCTTGCATCAGATGCCTTCTTTCCCTTTGATGACTGTGTAGAACTTGCAAGTAAGATGAAAATATCTTCTATAATTCAACCAGGTGGATCAATTAAAGATAAGGATTCAATTGAAAAATGTAATGAAAAAGATATTTCAATGGTATTTACAGGCCAAAGACACTTTAGACACTAGGAGGAAATAATGAAAATTTTAATTATTGGTAGTGGTGGTAGAGAGTTTGCTATTGGAAATAAAATCCTAGAAGGAGATAAAAAACGAGAAATTTATTTTGCTCCAGGAAATGGCGGAACTAAAAGTATTGGAAAAAATGTAAATATAAATGTTGAGGAAATAGAAAAATTATTAGAATTTGCTAAAAATGAAAAAATTGACTATACAATAGTTGGACCAGAAGTGCCACTTTGCATGGGAATTGTAGATAAATTTGAAGATGAAAATTTAAAGATTTTTGGACCAAGATATAATGCAGCAAAATTTGAAAAATCAAAGGCTTATACAAAGAAGTTTTTAGAAAAATACAATATAAAAAGTGCCAAATATCTGGAAACTAGTAAACTCGACGAAGCTTTAAAATTTTCTTTAGAATTACTAGAATATAATGGAGTAGTTGTATTAAAAGCAGATGGTCTAGCAGCAGGAAAAGGTGTTTTAATAGCTGAAGAAAAAGAAGAAGTAGAAGTCTTTTTAAAAGAAGTTTTAGAAGATGGAAGATTTGGAGATAAAAAAATTGTTATTGAAGAATTTTTAGATGGTTTTGAAATGTCTTTAATATGTTTAGTAGATAATAATAATATATTACCACTTCCAACAGCAAGAGATTATAAAAAAATATCTGATGGGGAAGTTGGTTTAAATACTGGTGGAATGGGAGCTTATTCACCAAATTTTGAAGCAGATATTTATCTTGATAAGATAAAAAAAGAAGTATTAGATCCTATATTAAAAGGACTAAAGGAAGAAAAAATTGATTATAGAGGAACTCTATTTATAGGTCTGATGATAAATGAAGATGAAATTAATGTCCTAGAGTTTAATGTGCGTTTTGGAGATCCAGAAACACAGGCCATATTAGAAAAAATTGATAATGATTTATTAGATATATTGCAAAAAACTTCTGAAAATAATTTAGATGATGTAGAACTTAAAATAAATAATAAAAAATCTATGTGTCTTGTACTTTCTTCTATGGGATATCCAGAAAGTTTTGAAAAATCAAAAGAGATTACTTTTTCAGATAATATTAGTTCAAAAATATTTCATGCAGGAACTAAAGAAGCTGATGGAAAAATTTTAACAAATGGTGGTAGAGTTTTAAATCTAGTTTATTCTGATGATAATTTTGATAATGTTATAAAAAATATTTACAGTGATGCAAATAAAATTAATTTTGAAAATAAATATTATAGAAAAGATATAGGACCAAGTGTTAAAAGAGTATATGTTAGAAAAAAAGAAGATTTTGACTATGAATCTAAAGAAATAAAAGAATCAATAAAAAATGAATTGGGAATAAATCTTGAAAAACTACAAGTTTATAAAAGATATGATATAGAAATAAGTGATAAAACTCTAGAGGATATACTTTATACAGTCTTGTCAGAAAAACCAGTTGATAAAATTTATTATGGAGAAGAGGCAATAAAGCTTCAAAGTGAAATCCATGAAAGTATATCTGTGTCATATTTACCAGGGCAATTTGATCAAAGACAACAAGGTCTTTTAGATACTATAAGTCTTGTAAGTGATGAAAATATTAAGGCTAAATGCTCTACAATATATAGTTTTTCAGGAGCAAGTAAAGAAGATATTAAAAAAATTGAAGAATTTTTAGTAAATCCTGTAGATTCTCAAAGGGTAAATCTTTTAAAAATCCCTA
The DNA here is from genome assembly GCA_946403255.1 of uncultured Peptoniphilaceae bacterium. Classification (GTDB taxonomy): domain Bacteria; phylum Bacillota; class Clostridia; order Tissierellales; family Peptoniphilaceae; genus Anaerosphaera. The sequence continues at coordinate 15,977 of CAMIZH010000016.1, forward strand.
CAACTTTGAGTGTTGATTCAAAAGAAAATTTAGAAAATAAAATCTACAATGGGTTTATTGATTTATCAGTTAAAGATTTAGAAAAATTTTTAGAAGAAAATGGACTTGCAATGAGTATAGAAGATTTAATATGTTTACAAGAATATTTTAAATCAGAAAATAGAAATCCAAATGAAACGGAAATATCAATAATAGATACTTATTGGTCAGATCATTGTAGACATACAACATTTAACACAGCTTTAGATGTAAGTTTTGATGAAAAAACAGAACTTGATAAAATTATAAAAAATTCCTTTGATGAATATTTAAAATTAAGGGAAGAATTAAATATTAAAAAGCCAATATCTCTTATGGGACTTGGAACAATACTATCAAAATATTTAAGAGAAAATAATAAACTTGAAGATTTAGAAGTTTCATCTGAAATAAATGCTTGTTCTGTAAAGATTAAAGTAAGAGTTGAAGTAGAAGGAAAAGAAGAATTAAGAGACTATCTACTTATGTTTAAAAATGAAACACATAATCACCCAACAGAAATAGAACCACTTGGTGGGGCAAGTACTTGTCTTGGTGGAGCAATAAGAGATCCATTGTCTGGTAGAGCTTATGTATATCAAGCAATGAGAATAACTGGCTCAGCTGATCCAAGAACGCCAATTGAAGAAACTTTGAAGGGAAAATTGCCACAAAGAAAGATAACAAGAGAAGCAGCACTTGGATATTCTTCTTATGGAAATCAAATTGGTTTACCAACAGGATTTGTTGAAGAAATATATCATAAAGGATATATGGCAAAACGTATGGAAACTGGTGCTGTAATTGCAGCTGCACCTAGTGAAAATGTAAAAAGATTAGATCCAAAAGATGGAGATTATGTTCTTTTAATAGGTGGAAAAACTGGTAGAGATGGAGTTGGTGGAGCAACTGGTTCATCTAAATCTCATAAAAAATCTTCAATAGAAACAGAATCAGCTCAAGTTCAAAAAGGTAATGCGCCAGAGGAAAGAAAAATCCAAAGACTTTTTAGAAGACAGGAAGTAGCAAGTTTAATAAAAAAATGTAATGATTTCGGAGCAGGTGGTGTAAGTGTTGCTATTGGAGAATTATCTGATGGTGTGGAAATTTATTTAGATAGAGTTCCATTAAAATACAAAGGTCTTACTCCAAGAGAAATTGCTATATCTGAATCTCAAGAAAGAATGGCTTTAGTTATAGATAAAAATGATTTTGAAATATTTAAAACATATTGCTTTGAAGAAAACTTAGAATGCACACATGTAGCTACAATAAAAGAAAATAATAGAATGATTATAAAACATAATGAAAATATTATCTGTAATATGGATTATGATTTCATAAATTCCAGTGGTGCAAAAAGAAATCAAAATGTAATTGTTGAAAGTGAAGACAAACCGTCTATATTTGTAGAAAGTGATAATTCACCAGAAAGATTATATAAGTTAGTAGAAGACTTAAATATAACTTCAAAGAAAAATTTAATCCAGTTATTTGATTCAACTGTTGGAAGGAATACAGTATTAAATCCACTTGGTGGCAAAAAAGGATATAATCCAATTCAAACTATGGTAGCAAAAATTCCTTCAATGGATGGAAATGTAAAAACTGTTTCATTGATGAGTTACGGATACAATCCATACCTTATGGAAGAATCCCAATATCTAGGTGGTTACTACGCAGTTATTGAATCTATATCAAAACTTGTAGCAACAGGAGCAGATTTAAAAAATATAAGACTGTCTTTTCAAGAATACTTTGAGAAATTAACTGATGAGAAATCTTGGTCAAAACCACTTAAAGCATTATTAGGTGCTTTAGATGCTTCAAAATATTTTGATGCTCCTCCAATAGGTGGAAAAGATTCAATGAGTGGAACATTTGAAAATATATCAGTTCCGCCAACTCTTATATCTTTTGCAGTTACAACAGAAGATATAGAAAATATAATTTCACCAGAATTTAAATCTATTGGAAAAATTGGAATTATAGAAACAAAGAGAAATGTTAATGGTAGATTAGATTTAGAAATTTTAAAAAATAATATGGAATTTTTAAATAATGAAATAAAATCAGGAAATATTATTTCAGCAACAGCTATAACGCATAAAGGCTTACTTCCAGGAATTTATGAAATGGCAGTTGGAAATACTGGGTTTGATATAAAATATCAAGATGTATACTCTCCAAACTATGGTAGTTTTATAGTTGAATACAAAGAAGAACGAGATAATATTTTACATCTTGGTAAATTTAGCGAAGATATTATTGTAAATAATATTAAATTAGATATGGAAAAATTAGAAGATTCCTATTTAAATACATTAGATGAAGTTTTTAAACCTGTCCTAAAAGAAAAAATTAATTATTTAGAAAATAGCAAAATAGCTGAAAGACCTAGAAAATCTAAAAAAATAGTAAAAAATCCTAAGGTTATAATTCCTGCTTTTCCAGGAACAAATTGTGAATGGGATACAAAGGATGCTTTTGAAAAATATGGAGCAAAGGCAGAGATATTTGTATTTAAAAATCAAAATGAAAAAGAGATAAAAGATTCACTTAAAGAATTTTCCATCTTGATTAAAGATGCTCAAATATTAGCAATTCCTGGTGGTTTTTCATTGGGAGATGAGCCTGATGGATCTGGGAAATTTATAGCAAATGTTTTGAGAGCTAAGGAAGTAAAAGAGGCAATAGAAGTTTTAATAGAAGAAAATGATGGCCTTGTTATAGGAATTTGTAATGGATTCCAAGCATTAATAAAAACTGGACTTATTCCTTATGGAAAGGTGCAGGAAGTATCAGAAGATGATCCAACTATAACTTATAATAAATGTAGAAGACATATTTCAAAATTTGTAGATACAAAAGTTATTACAAAAAATTCACCTTGGCTTAAATATGTAGATTTAGAAAAAAATTATAAGATGCCTATTTCTCATGGTGAAGGAAGAGTTGTTATAAATAAAGAAAAATATAAAGAACTTTTATCCAATGAACAGGTTATATCAGTTTATGACATTGCACCAAATGGATCTGATTATAGTATTGAAGGTCTTATGTCAAAAGATGGCCATATACTAGGTAAGATGGGACATGTGGAAAGAATTTCAAAAGACTTATATAAAAATGTTTATGATATTGAAATGTTGAATTTATTTAAGGCTGGAGTAGATTATTTTAAGGAGGAAAAATGAGACTAGATATATATCAAAATCCTTTAAATACTAGATATGCAAGTTATGAAATGAGCAATATATTTTCTGATGAAACTAAATTTAGAACATTTAGAAAACTTTGGGTTGAACTAGCTAGAGCTGAAAAAGAACTTGGATTAGAAATAAGTGATAGCCAAATAAAAGAACTTGAAGATAATATAGATAATATAGATTTTGAACTTGCTAAAGAATATGAAAAAAAATTGCGTCATGATGTTATGGCTCATGTAAACACATATGGAGATGTAGCAAAAGGTGCAAAGGGAATAATTCATCTTGGA
>CAMIZH010000017.1 GCA_946403255.1 uncultured Peptoniphilaceae bacterium
TTATCATTTAATTTTTCTGCCTTTTTTTTATATTTTTCTCTATATTCCGATGGAGTTAAATCAAAATATTTATTATATATTCTATTTAATGATTTTGTTGATCCAAATCCTACTATTCCTGCTATGTTTTCTAATGTGTCTCTTGTGTTTAATAAGTATGTTGTTGAATAAAATAGTTTCATCTGTTGTAAATATTCAGTAAAATTAATCCCTGACATTTCATTAAAAATTTTCGATACATAAGACGAACTTAAATGTAGCTCATCAGCTAAATTATTCAAACTAATTTCATCAGCAGACTTTCTAGAAATTTGTCTTTCTAATTCTAATAAATAATCACTTTTTTCTTCTATATTTATAAGCATACAATCCATACAAATATAGTTTTTCATTATTAATTGTAATGTTTGATAAATTATATTTAAATCATTTTCTTCTGTATCTTCATCTTCTGTATGGAATAGCAATAACATATTTTTTAATAATTTATTATTAGTTTCCTTATTCTCTTGATGATTTATAAATCTTGAAACATAAAATACTTTGCCTAAACTTTTTAAATATTTACTACTAATTTTTATAATAAATAATAAATTTTCTCCCTCAGTGTATAAGAACTTATTTTCAAACTGATTTAAAATTATTAAATCACCCTCTGAATATTCTTTCATTTCTCCATCAAGAAAAACACTTACACTGCCCTCAACTACATAAATTAATTGTAATGATGAAATGTCGTCAAAATATATCCCCATTGCACGTACAAGATATGATTCATAAACATTCTTTATACCTTTTCTATCGACAATTACATTTTTATAAAAATCCATTTTACCGATCCTATCATTAATTTTCATATACATCATACCTTATAATTATTATTTTTACATATATTTTCATAGTTTTTTATATCATTTTTATGAAAATTTTCTCTATGATATGATAAAATAAAGAAAAGTGAGGGATGACATGAAAAATCGATTTACTAAATATCCATATGAAAAAGAATTCATATCTGATATTGCGTCAAAAAAAGATTTAGATGGTGCTAGCTATGCTACTCCTAAAGAAAATATAATATTTTTTGGAGACGAACATATTATTGGTGATGTTTATAAAATAAACTCGGAAGATCCTGAAATTCGAAATATTTCTTCGCAAAATTATTTTAAAATCAAATCAGACAATATACAAATGAATATAGATTATGAAAGACGCCTTGATATAATGCAACAAAATCTTGGTTCTGCAATACTTAGATTATGTATAGAGAAATCTACAAATCTAAATATTTTAAACTATAAAATAGATGAAAATTCTAATAAAATTTATCTTGATGCTAAAGACATTCCTTTTAGTACTATTGATAAACTTGAAGAATTAAGCAATTACATTATAAATGCCAACTTACTTATAAGAGTCTTTGAAGAAGAAGATAAAATATCTGTAAAAGGTATGGGAAACATTTACTATACTGGTCCTTGTTTAAAAAGAACTGGAGAAGTTTCAATATTAAAAATATCAGATGTTACAAAAGAAGATGAAAAAATAATACTTCACATAAGTTGTGGTCAAAGAGGTTATTTTGATTATACTCATAAATCTAATTTAATAAATAATATTAAAACACTTCTATTCCTTGATAATGATGAAGATATTTTAAAAGAAATTAAAAAACTTAAATCAAGTGGTGATAATTTAAAACTTGAAAACAAAAAAATGGAAATGGAGCTTGGATTAGAAGCTGTAAAAGAATATAAAAATATAGCAACAAATGTCGAAGGAATAAATTATATCTATAAGGTTGTGCAGAATGTAAACTTTAAAGACCTTAAATTTATTTCATCTAAGATAATGAATGAAGCTAATTATGTTCAAATTTATGGAATACCTAATGGACCAACTTCACAGATTCTAGTAGCAAGATCTAAAAATTTAAATATTGATTTAAAATCTATATACAATAAAATTTCTCTTAAATATCCTATGAATGGTACTGGAAATATGTTTATGATTCAAGCAAATATTAACTCAAATCAACTTGCCGGAGCTATGGAAACTTTTCTTGTTGAAGTTAAAAATGCAAATTTAAACAAAAAATAAAAGAACACCAATTGGTGTTCTTATTTTATTTAAGAATTATATTATTTGTAGTTTTATAATCTTTATATATTATTTTTAATATATTTTCTTCTTTATTAAAGTAAGATAAATTTTTAAATCTTATTGTTCCAGAATCTCCAAATACACTTTTACTAATATTTACTTCACTTAATGATACTTCTACATAATTTACAAAAATATTACTTACAGAATCAATACTTTCTTTATTACAATTTTCAGATATTGATATATCTCCACCATTTGAAGATATGCTTCTTCCATTTGTTATTTTAAATCCCTTATCTTCTTTCCATTCATCTTTATTTTCTATATCTTTATCCACAACTTCTTTATCTTTATTTTCATCTTCAATTTCTTGATTTATATTTTTATATTTTAAATTAATATCTTCATAACCTTCTGATTTTAATAATATATTAAATATACCAATACTTTTAACTTCATCACAATATATATATATATTATTGTCTTCTATATTATAATCTTCCCCACTTCCAACTTGTGACTTATTAAAAAGTCCTTTTCCATTTAAAGAAATTCCTTTAATATTTTTAATATAGTCATCATTTGCTCCGGAAATTTTTAACATATTTTTAGTCTTAGAAATTTCAAACTCTTCTATTTCCTTATATCTTAAAATTTCTAAATAAATATCATTATATCCTTTGATATTATTTTTACTGTATTTCTTGCTGTTAAAAATCTATTTATATTTAGATTTATTTTATTTCCTTTTATATTATACTCATTTTTTGATATCTCAGTATTTCCAATATAAATTTTTTCTATATTCTATATCCTCTGCTTCTAATTCTATATCCTCTGCTTCTAATTCTATATTTTCTTTATCTATACTATCTTTTACTTCTTCTACCTTTACAGATTTAGAACCTACTTGATCATATCTTTGAACATCTCCTAAAAGTCCATCTTCTAATACAAATTTATATGCATATGATCTGTTTTTTGTAGTAGTTGAATTTCCCATTTTTAAATAATCTTGAAAACTTAAATACTCGTCTTTTAGCTTATATTCATTTATACTATCTTGATAATGCATCCAAGTATATAGGTTTTCATCATTATCTTCTTGGACATATTCTTTAATTGAACTATTCCATCTATCTAATACATTTTTTGAATATTCTGTTTCTAATGACAGTTCTTCTAAAATTTTTGCATTTGCAACTAAATCAAAATCAAAAACTAAATTTATATTTTGAACAGTACTTCCCGTAGCTGATGAAACTACATCTATATCAGAAATTTCAGAACCTTTTTTCGTTGCCGCACTTACTGCATCTAAGGAAGTCTTTTTATTTGATATAAATATTTCATCAATTTTATCATTATTATGCTTTTTAAATTCTGTATTCGACTTTTTATTTTTATCTAAGAAAAACTCTTTTTCAAAATTTTTATATCCAAAAGCCTTTACGACTATTTTATGCTTTCCTGGTGTTAATTTATCTAAAGCTTTGTTTTCAAGCCTAATTAATTCAGATACTATATGATATTCTTCGCAGTTTCCCTCTAAAACTTCACCATCTAATAAAACCTCATATACTGGATTTTTAATGCCATAATTAAAATCTTCTAGTTTGAAAATCACATCATTATAACTAAGAGTACTCCCACTTAAAACATTTTTTCCAGTTTTAACTATATGAATTAATATTTCTTTTTCACCATATCCTGTAGAATATATTTTTATCCTATGTACATCATTACTATCTATCGCTCTTGATTTATTGTCTAAAGTTATTTTATTATTTCCAATCTTATATTGAATAGTTTGTTCTAGTTTTTTATTGTCTGAAAATTCACTATCTACTTTTGTAATTTTATAAATACTATCTAACCATTTTTGTGAATCACTAGAGTCCATATCTACATCTATAATTACATCATTTCCATAATCTATTTCATCTACATAGATTTTTGGAAGTCTACTATCTTGTGTCTTTACACCTTCATTTTCTGTATCAAATAAAGTTGTACTTGGTTTTATTCTTATATCTCCATTTTCATCATAATTACTCCTATGATAATCCCACTTAGCAATTCTATCTCTTGCCAAAATTCTATTTGGAGCTGCATAAGATATACTTGGAAGTGCTAAAGTTTGTATAGCCAGTGTTACAATTAATAAGTTTCTAGTTAAATTTTTTTTCATATTAATCTCCTTTTAAAAATGAATTTTTATATTTTCTTCGTCTAAATCTTTACTAACCTTTAAATTAAGACTTTTTCTATCTTTTAATTCAGTTTTTATAATTTTCCCACTACTATTTACCTTAGTCATCTTAACTTCATTATTATCTATATAAAAATTATAATCTTCCATACTTCCTTTATCTAAAACAATTACTAAATATAAAACACCTTCTACATCAATTATTTGTGTCTTTTTAGAGTTTATAAATTTATTTTCTTTTATTTCTTTGTCTAAATCTTTTTCTTTAATCTCTTCATCCTTATAATTATTTATATTATTATTTTCAGTATCTTTAACACTACTGTTTTTAGATTTTTTTCTAGTTTTACTTTTTATAGTATTTTCTGATTTAGATAATTTGTTTTCATTTACTACATTTTTTATTTTTTTAAGAATATTAATCTTTCCATCTACTTTTGTATTTATAAGTTTTAAATCTTCTTTATCTAACTCTCCAGCTACATAAATATTTCCAGAAATCTTTGAGTTTTCTAAAGATACACCCTTTGAAATAACTACAATATTTCCATCTATATTATCATTGTAAGTGCCTGATTCTTTATATCTTTTTGCTATTGCTCTATCAATTATCGTCGCAGCCTCTGCCCTTGTTATTTTTCCACTTGGCTTAAAAGTATTGTCCTCATATCCATTTATATATTTTTTACTTGCAATACCATTTATATATTCTTTATATTTTTTATTTATATTTTCATCATCTTTAAAATTATTTTTATTCCCATTTTCTTTTTCATCTAAAATATATCCAATTATACTTGTTGCCTCTTCCCTTGTTATGTCCTTATCACCTTGAAAATTTTCAGCAGTTATTAAATTTATGTAATCTTTATTTAAAGCTTTTTCAACTTCATTTAAGTACCAATTATCCTTTGTTACATCTTTAAATATATTTTCATCTTTATCTTTAAAATTAAAAGTATTATTTATAATAGTTATAAATTCTGCTCTAGTTATGTTTTTTTCTGGTTTTAAACTTCCATCTTCATATCCTTTTAAGATTTCATCCTTTACGAGTTTCTCCATTGTAAAATATCCCCAATGAGATTTTTCTAACTCTAAATTATTTGCATATACAAAATTCGAACTAAACAATAAAGTACTTCCAATAGATAACACTGTAATACTTTTTTTAAAATTACTCTTCATATTATTCCTCCAAGATAAATTATTTATTCTCTTAGTCGAGAATCATTATAAAAGAGTATTATAATAAGGCTACTTTTATATGTCAACGAATTGATAACAATTCTCTATAAATACAGTAACATTGTAAAAAAGACAAAAAAATAAACACCTAATGGTGTTTACTTAATTAAATCTTTGGCTTTATTTGATTTTTTATTGTTTCTTCCGTAACTTGAGTTAGAATTTGGTTTTGAACCTGAATTAGATCTTGGTTTTGAACCAGAGTTAGATCTTGATTTTGAACCATAGTTTCTGTTTTCTCCACCTTCAGAAGATTCATTTTTATCAAAACTTCTGTGATCTCTTTTTGATTTATTGTTACCTTTTTTGTATCCATCAAATTTACTATTTCTATCTCTTTTGTCGCCACTTCTGAAATCTTTTTTATCGCCGCTTCTAAAGTCTTTTTTGTCGTTATTTTTATTTGAGTTTCTGTTTCTAGAATTTTTTGAATTACTTCTTCTTTTTCTATTTTCAGAATCTTTTTGTACTACAAATGTAACTGCAGTTCCTTTTTCTTTAGCTCTTCCTGTTCTACCAATTCTATGAACATATTCAGCTTGTCTTTCAGGCTCATCATAGTTAATTACATGACTTACACCTTCAATATCAAGTCCTCTAGCTGCTACATCAGTTGCAATTAAATATCTAGTTTTTAAATTTCTGAATTTTTTAAGAGCTCTTTCCCTTTTGTTTTGGTTTAAGTCTCCGTGAATTTCATCAACACTATATCCTTCTTCTCTAAGTTTTTCAGTTAAGTTTTTAACTCTCATCTTAGTTCTACAGAATATAATTGCCATATAAGGCGTTTCTTTTTCTAGATATTCAACTAAATCATCATATTTTTTTCTGTCAGTTGTTTGAATTTTAACTTCTTCAATTTGACCAGCTGTTAAAGGTATATCTTCAACTTCTACCATTACTGGATTTTTTGTTGCTGTTTTACTAACTGATTTAATACTTTTTGGCATTGTAGCAGAGAATAATAGAGTTTGTCTTTTCTTTGGTGTTTTTGCAATTATAAACTCAACATCTTCCATGAATCCCATATTCATAATTTCATCAGCTTCATCAAATACAAGTTGGTTAATATTTTCAAGTACTAACTTTCTTCTTTTGATTAAGTCAACAATTCTTCCTGGTGTTCCGATAACTAGTTGTGAACCTTTTTTTAGTTTTCTGATTTGTGTTTCAATGCTTGCTCCACCATAAACAGTTGTAATATTTACTCTCTTATATTCCCTTAATTTTTCCGCTTCATTTGAAATTTGAAGAGCAAGTTCTCTTGTTGGAGCTATGATTAATGCTTGTGTTCTTTTATCTTCTACGTTCAGTTTTTCAAATACCGGTAATAAAAACGCTAGTGTTTTACCAGTACCAGTTTGTGCTTTTCCTATTAAATCTTCACCTTTTAATATTTTTGGAATTGACTTTTCTTGAATAGGTGTTGCTTCTTCGATCTTGTTTTTGCCAAGCACAGCAGCTAAGTTTTCATTTATCCCTAGTTCTATAAATTTAATAATAATTCCTACTTTCTTTAATTTGATTTATACATTGTACCACATATTCAGTAAAATGATAGGAAAAAAATAATAAGACTGCAAAAAACAGCCTTATTTATAAATACTTCCTATATTATCCACTTTTAACTCTAAAACTTTCCAGTTTCTTAAGCTTTCTGCTTTTTCTTTCAGTTTTACTTTTAAATGCTCATTTTCTTTTTTACATATAACTAATATACTTGGCCCTGCTCCAGAAATATTTATTATGCCATTATATTCTTTTACAATATTTTCAAAAATATCAAAACCATTTATTAATTCTTTTCTAAAAGGCTCATGAAGTTTATCTTCTGAAACTGCTTTTAGCATTTCAAAATCTCCTGTTGAAAAAGCTTTTGCTACAAGGACTGCACGACTAATATTCCACACAGCATCTTTAATATTTATATTTGTAGGTACTACTTTTCTAGCTTCTTCTGTTGATAATTCAAAGTCTGGTACTAAAATCATAATTGATAAATCATCAGATACATTTTCTCTTGCTATATAAACTTCATCTGAAACAACTGATGTTATAAGTCCACCAAAAATAGCTGGAGCTACATTGTCAGGATGTCCTTCTATTTCTGTTGCCAGTTTTAAAATTTCATATTTATCTATATTTTTTCCACTAAATTTATTTGCCGCCATAATTCCTGCTACTATACAAGTGGCTGATGAACCTAAGCCTCTAGACCTTGGGACATCTGCATCAACTTCTATTGAAACTTCTGGAATTTCTAAATTATATTTATCGTAAAAATATTTAAAAGATCTATATATTAAATTATCATTTGAATAATTTTTTTCGCCTTCTGAAAATCTAAAAGTATTATAAAGATTTAAAGCCATTCCCATGGCATCGTATCCAGGACCTAGATTTGCAGTTGTAGCTGGTACTTTTATTTCTATCATATTATTCACCTAGTATTTCTAAAATAGTTTCTTTTATAAGATTACTATCTATAACCCTTTTTTGTGTTACTTCTGCTATTTCTAAATCTTTTAATATTTGAGGTATTTCTATTTCTGTTTTAACTGATAAGTTTTCTAATGTTTTAAAGTCATCATCATATATTTCTAAAGAAATTGCCTCTGATACAGCCTTTGGAAATTTAAAAGGAGAAGCTGTTGATGCTACTAAAGTTTTATTCTTACTATTATATTCCTTAGCTGCCATAAGTCCTATTGCCGTATGAGTATCTAGTAAATAATTATATCCTTCATAAGTTTCTTTTATATTTTCTAAAATTTCATCATCTTTATAATAGTATGCTTTAAAGTCTTTTATATTCTCCTGCATTTTATTATCTATTATATAACTATTCTTTTCTTTTAAATCTTTCATCAAATTATTTATCTTTTCTGCATCTTTATCTGCGATTAAATATAATAGTCTTTCTAAATTTGAAGATACTAATATATCCATAGATGGTGAATTTGTTTTATAGAATTCTCTATTTGCATTGTACTTACCACTATTAAAGAAATCTGTTAAAACATTATTTTTGTTTGACGCACAGATTAATATATCTATTGGAAGTCCCATTTGTTTTGCTAAATATCCTGCTAAAATATTTCCAAAATTTCCTGTAGGTACAGAAATATTTATCGATTCAGACTCTTCTATCTCACCATTTCTTAATAATTCATAATATGAATAAAAATAATATGCAATCTGTGGAACAAGTCTTCCTATATTAATTGAATTTGCTGATGAAAGTCTTATATTTTTTTCAGCTAGACTTTTAGCTAAATCGTCATCATTAAATATATTTTTAAGAGCTGACTGAGCATCATCAAAGTTCCCTTTTATAGCTACTGCATGAGAATTTTTAGCATCTAAGCAAACCATTTGTTTTCTTTGAATTTCAGAAATACCCTCTGTTGGATAAAATACTATAACTTCTGTTCCTTCTACATTTGAAAATCCACTTAGTGCAGCTGAGCCAGTATCTCCTGATGTTGCTGCAAGTATTACTATTTTTTCTTTTAAGTTTAATTTATCAATAGAAATTTTCATAAGTCTTGGAAGTATTGAAAGAGCAAAGTCTTTAAATGCTAAAGTTTTTCCATGATACAACTCCATAATATAATTATTATTAAGTTTTGTTATTGGAAGAATTTCATCTTCGAAAGTATCATAAGCACCTTCTACTGCACTTTCTATTTCTTCTTTTGTAAAGTCATCAAAAATTGAAGAAATTACTTTTTTTGCTACAAATTTATAATTTAAACTTTTTATCTCTTCTTCACTAAATTTAATAATCGGCAAATTTTCTGGTAAAAATAAACCTCCATCATCTGCAAGTCCTTTTAATATAGCTTCATAAGATGAATTTATTACTTCTCCAGTTCTTGTACTTATATATTTCATAATTACTTCCTTATTTGTCCATTTCCAAGTATTACATACTTAGAACTTGTAAGTTGTTTTAATCCAACTGGTCCTCTTGCGTGTAGCTTTTGAGTTGAGATTCCCATTTCCGCTCCAAATCCAAACTCTCCACCATCAGTAAATCTTGATGAAGCATTTACATATACACAAGCTGAATCTATTTCATTTAAAAATCTCATTGCATTTTCATAGTTTTCAGTAACTATAACATCTGAATGACCTGTTGAATATTTATAAACATGATCTATTCCTTCATCTAATGAGTCTACTATCTTCATAGAAAAAGCATATTCTAAATACTCAGTGCCAAAATCTTCATCACTAGCCATTTTTATATTTTTAAGTTTTTCTAAAGATTTTTCACATCCATAAACATTAATATTATAATCATCAATTATTTTTTCAAGTCCTTTGTAAAACTCGTCAGATACATCACTATTTACAACAAGAGATTCCATTGCATTACAAACTCCAATTCTTTGAGTTTTTGCATTTTCAATTATATCTAAAGCCATTTGTATCTTTGCAGAACTATCTACATATATATGACAATTTCCAACACCTGTTTCAAGAGTTGGTACTTTTGCATTTTCAACAACTGCATTTATAAGTCTTGAGCTACCTCTTGGAATTAATAAATCTACATATCCACGAAGTCTCATAAGTTCATTTGAAGATTCTCTTGAAGTATCCTCAATAAGTTGAACTATATTTTCGTTATATCCTGCATTTGCAATTCCTTTTCTAATTGAGTTTGCAATAGCAATATTCGAATTTATTGCTTCTTTTCCACCTCTTAATATAAGTGCATTTGAAGATTTAATCGCAAGAATTGCAGCATCTAAAGTTACATTTGGTCTTGCTTCATAAATTATTGCAATAACTCCAATAGGAACAGACTTTTGCCCAACCATAAGTCCATTTTCAAAAGATTTCATATCTCTTATCTCACCAATTGGATCTTCTAAATCAATTACAGTATCAACTGATTCTGCCATCGCCTTTACTCTTTTTTCATCTAATAAAAGTCTATCAATAAGTCCTTCACTAAGACCTAGCTCACGTCCATTTACTATATCTAATTTATTTTTTTCTATAATTATTTCTTTATCTAAAAGTAGTGATTTTTTTATTTCTAATAATATTTTATTTTTTTCTATAGTGCTAAGTTTTGCAAGTTCTCTTCCTGCAACTTTAGCATCCTCACCTATTTTAGTTAGAATTTCCTTTAAAGATTGTCCCAACTTCTTCACCCCCAACAATTTTTCTGATTATTTTCATATCAGAAGAATTTGCTATAACAACATCAATTCCTTTTTCCATACATAAATTAGCAGCATTTATTTTTGTACTCATACCACCAGTACCAACCTTAGAAGAACTTGAATCCTTTGCCATAGCCTTTAAACCATCATCTATCTCATATACCTCTGAAATTAATTTTGCATCTTTATTTTGATTTGGATCATCATCATAAAGCCCATCAATATCAGATAAAAGTATTAATAAATCTGCATCTACAATTCTTGAAACAACTGCTGATAAAGTATCATTGTCCCCAAACTCAATTTCAAATGTTGAAATCGTATCATTTTCATTTACAATTGGAATTACATTCATCCCAAGAAGCTGTGACAAAGTATTTTTAGTATTTTCTTTCATTGTATCGTCAGTTTCAATATGCTTTGTAACTAAAACCTGTCCAGCTTGATAATTATATTCGTTAAAAGATCTATTGTAAGTGTTCATCAGTGCCACTTGACCTACTGCTGATGCCGCTTGCTTTCCAATTGTATCTCTTGGACGCTCTTTAAGATTAAGCCTCTTAGCACCTGCTGCAATAGCTCCTGAAGATACAAGAACTACTTCAATTCCATGATTTTTAAGATTTGAAAGTTCCCAAGCAAGTTCATCTATTTTTTGTAAATTTATAATTCCATTATCATGAGTTATAGAAGAAGACCCAACCTTAACTACAACTCTTTTTAAATCTCTTGTAAATTTTCTCATAAAATCTCCTTTAACCTTCAATATTTAAATAAAAATTTATTACATAACACTTTCTATAAATAAAGCTATAAAATTTCTACTATTATATCATGTTTGCAATGATTTTTTGACTAATTTATGCTAGAATGCATTTATTAATCTAAGATATGGAGTGAATTTTTTGAAACTTAAAAAAAATTGCCAATATTTTATATGTTGGCATAAAACTAAAATAATTTAAAAAACAAAGGAGATACTCAACAATGGAAAATATAGGATATTTCGATACAAATAATGATATCGATAAAATTATGAACATATGGCTTAAATCAAATTTAGAAGCACATCCTTTTGTTAAAGCTTCTTATTGGGAAAATAATTTTAAAATAGTAAAAGAAATGATTTCAAATTCTGAAATTTATGTATATAAAATAGATTCTATAATTGTAGGCTTTGTAGGTTTATCCCAAAACTATATTGCAGGAATATTTATTGAAAAAGAATATAGAAATCAAAAAATAGGATTTAAACTACTTCAATATATAAAAAATATAAAAGATGAGCTTATTCTTTCTGTATATGAAAAAAATATAAAAGCATATAATTTTTACATTAAAAATGGTTTTATATTAAAAGAAAAATCTTTAGACAAAGAAAATAATGAAATTGAATATACTTTAATTTGGAAAAAATAAAAAGAGCCAAAAGGCTCTTTTTATGGATTTAATCTTTTTTGTCTTGCAAAGTCCTTTGCAATAGACCATCCCATAGTTTCAGTTATTGCTGCAGATACTGCTGCATTTGCAACATTTCCTACTCCTGGAATAAATCTTAGAACTATTTTTACTCCCATACGTCCAGCTTGTTCTGCTATTTGATTTGCAAGTATTGCTCCTGCTGATGATTTTGTTATATTCACGCCAAAAATATTTGCAAGTGCCATTATCATTCCAATTTGAATTGGTGCAATAGCTGCCGAATCACTTCCTGGTATTTGAGCAAGTCCTCCTGCTATTCCAGAAATTGCTAAAGTTGAACCATGAATTATTTTATTACATTTTGATATTTCCACTTCTGTCATTATTTCTTTTAAATCCATTTGATTTTTCAGGTTTATTTTTTTCATTTTACACTTCCTTTTATAAAATAAAATAAATGTCTTTTAAGTTTTTTACCCTAATTGTAGCTAATTATTTGTAAATTTTTAATGTTTTAATTTCTTTTAAAATTATCAAATTTAATATACTATGATATAATAATTTTTATGTTAAGAAAAAATTAATCGGAGTTGAAAATATGTATAAAATAGTAAAAAAAGAGTTGTTAGCCGAAAATATTTATCTAATGGATGTTTATGCTCCAAGAATTGCAGCTTCTGCAAAACCTGGGCAATTTATCATTATTATTGCAGATAAATATTCAGAAAGAATTCCTCTTACAATTTGTGATTATGATGTTGATAAGGGAACAGTTCAAATTGTTATTCAAGCTTCTGGTGGTTCTACTAGTAAAATTTGTCAATTTGAAGAAGGAGAATCTTTTAAGGATTTTGTTGGACCTCTTGGTAGACCTTCAGAATTTTTAGATGAAGATATTGAAGAACTTAAAAAGAAAAAAGTTTTATTTGTAGCTGGTGGTGTTGGTACAGCTCCTGTATACCCACAAGCAAAATGGTTCTTTGAACATGGGATAGATGTAGATGTTATCATTGGTGCAAAATCAAAAGACTTTGTTATACTTGAAGATAAATTAAAATCTGTTTCAAAAAATCTATACATAACTACTGATGACGGTAGCTACGGATTTAAAGGTCTTGTTACAGCAAAAATTGAAGACTTAATTGAAAATGAAAATAAAAAATATGATCAATGCGTTTCAATTGGACCTATGATTATGATGAAATTTGTTTGTCTTACAACTAAAAAATACGACCTTGCTACTACTGTATCTTTAAATCCAATTATGGTTGATGGTACTGGTATGTGTGGAGCTTGTCGTGTAAATATTGGTGGAGAAACTAAATTTGCTTGTGTTGATGGACCTGAGTTTGATGGACATCTAGTAGATTTTGATTCTGCTATTAAAAGACAAAGACAATATAAAGACAAAAGAGAAGAAAAAAAAGTTAAAGACCATGTTTGCACTTTTGACAAAGCTATTGCAAAACAACATAGTGACATTGAAGAAGAAAGACAACATAATGGTTCTTTTGAAATATTAAAAGCTGAAGATAGATTTAAAAGAGTTCCAGTAGCTGAACAAGATCCAGATGTTAGAAATAAAAACTTTGAAGAAGTTTGCTATGGATATTCTGAACAAGAAGCAGTTATTGAAGCTAGTAGATGTTTAAATTGTAAAAATCCACAATGTGTTGTTGGATGTCCTGTATCAATAGATATTCCAGGATTTATAAAAGAAATCGCTAGTGGAAACTTTGAGCAATCTGCAAAAGTTTTATCAATGTATACTGCTCTTCCTGCAGTTTGTGGTAGAGTGTGTCCTCAAGAATCACAATGTGAAGCAAGATGTGTTCTTGCAAATAAAGGTGATGCTGTTGCTATTGGAAAACTGGAAAGATTCTCAGCTGACTATGCTAGAAAAAATAAAATTAAACTTGCTGAAAAACCTAGAAGTAATGGCAAAAAAGTTGCAATTATAGGAGCTGGTCCTGCTGGACTTACATGTGCTGGGGAACTTGCAAAAATGGGTTATGAAGTTACTATTTTTGAAGCGCTACATCAAGCTGGTGGAGTTTTAGTTTATGGTATTCCTGAATTTAGACTTCCAGATGAAGTTGTAAATGCTGAAGTTGAAAATTTATTAAATCTTGGAGTTACTATTGAAAATGATGTTATCATTGGTAGAACTATTACTATTGATGAAATAATGTCTAAAGGATTCCAAGCTGTATTTATTGGTTCAGGTGCTGGACTTCCTACATTTATGAATATTCCTGGCGAAAATTTAAATGGAGTTTATTCTGCAAATGAATTTTTAACTAGAAATAATCTTATGAGATCCTTTGAGGAAGGTTATGATACTCCTATTACAATTGGAAAAAAAGTTGCTGTAATTGGTGGAGGAAATGTTGCAATGGATGCTGCTAGAGTTGCTAAAAGACTTGGCGCTGATGTTTCAATTGTTTACAGAAGAACTGAATCTGAACTTCCTGCAAGACTTGAAGAAGTTCATCATGCAAAAGAAGAAGGTATTAAATTCGAAATGCTTACTGCTCCAATTGAAATCAACGGAACAGAAGATGGTTGGGTTGAGTCAATGACTTGTGTTAGAAATGAACTTGGAGAAGCTGATGCTTCTGGAAGAAGACGACCTGTTCTAATAGAAAATTCTGAATTTAATGAAGAATTTGAAACAGTTATTATGGCTCTTGGAACTAGTCCAAATCCACTTATCTCTCATACAACAAATGGTCTTGATGTAAATAAATGGGGTTGTATCGTTGCTGATGACAATGGACAAACTTCTCGAGAAGGAATCTTTGCTGGTGGAGATGCTGTATCTGGTGCTGCAACAGTAATACTTGCTATGGAAGCTGGAAAAGTTTCTGCTGCAAATATAGATGAATATTTAAGAAATAAATAATAAAAAGAGCAAGGTTTTTATACCTTGCTCTTTTCTTATAATTTTAATATATAATCTTTAATTAAATCTTTTCTATTTTTATTATCTTTTTCTATATTTGATGAAATAACAAAAACTATTTCCTTTTCAGGGATTACTGTAATCATATTTCCACCAAATCCCTTTGCCGAATATGTAAAATATCCATCAACCTCTTTTAGCCAAAATAAATATCCATAATCTTTGTGAAAACTTTCTACACTTTTTTCTATCCAAGAATTAGAAATGATTTGTTTTTCTTTCCACTTTCCTTTTCTTTCATAGAGAAGTCCAAACCTTGCCATATCTCTTAAAGTCATAGTAAGTCCCCAACCACCTGATGAATATCCTTGAGGATCATAAACCCACCCATCTATTCCCAGTCCAAATACATAAGTTAAATCAAAACCAACCATTTCTATATAATCAATTATATTTGCATCTATTTCTGAAAATAAATACTTATTTGCAAACTCACGAGCACTAAGACCGCTGCTCTTTGTTATAATTGCAGACAAAATATGAGTTCCTGCTGTTGAATATTTAAAATCACCAATTTTATTTCCTGTTCCCATTATATCTAAACAATAAAATATCCAATCATCAGCTCGTCGCATTCTATTCATTGGTTCATTAAAACTAGAAAATGGAAATGGAGTCGACATAGTCAACAGATTCTCAATTGTAATCTTATGTCTATTTTTATTTTCTTTAAAATTATATTCTGGGAAAAAACTTAAAACTTTTTCATCTACACTTCCTATAAATCCCTTGTCTATTGCAATTCCTATAAGTGAAGAATTAATACTTTTTGTAATTGATGCAACATTTAATCTTGTATCAATACAGTTTTCTTTAAAATAATTTTCATAAACTATATAACCTTTTTTCAAAATAATAATTCCTTCAGTATTTTCATACTCTAAAGGAATTATATTTGTTAAATCATCTAAAACTTTTTTATCTAAATTTAAACTATCACAACTTTTTTCAATCCATTTTTTATCTGGAAAATACTCATCCATTCTATAACCTCTTTTATTTTTCTAAGACTATCTTATATAAATAGTGATGTAAAATCAAATTATCCAAAAATATAACCAGTCATTGTTATAGAACCCATAACTCCACCTTTATTAAAAACTTCTATTTTATCTTGAGAATCTTTACAAGCAATAGCATATAAAAGTGGGACAAAATGTTCACTTGTTGGAACTGAATAATAAAAAACATCTCTAAATTCTTCATTTTCTGGTAGAGAAATTATTTCTTCTAATTTATTATCTATAATTTTCTCTTCAATAAAATCATCAAATACCTTTGCTACATTTGTAATTCCAACTATTGAACTATCTAAGAGAGCAAGATTATGTACTATATTTCCCGAACAAAATATTAATACACCCTCATCTCTTAAAAACTCTAATTTTTTAGCAAATTCAAAATGCTCCTTAAAACTTTTATTAAAATCAATTGATAACTGAATTACAGGAATATCTGCATCTTCATAAATTCTTGAAAGCACTGACCAACTCCCATGGTCTATTCCCCAGTTATTATCAATTTCTAAATCTAATATATTTATTATTTTTTCAGATATATCCATATTTCCTTTTGCTGGATATTTAACATCATATAATCTTTTTGGAAATCCATAGAAATCATATATTTGTCTTGGTTCTTTTTCTTTTTGAATAAAACTACCATTATTTGTAACCCAATGAGCCGATATAGATAAAATAGCCTTTGGTTTATTAAATTTTTTAGAAATACTTTTCCAATAATTAGTAAATTCATTATCCTCAATTGCATTTAATGGTGTTCCATGTCCTACAAAAACAACGGGCATTTTTTTCATAATATTCCTCCTCAATAAAAAAGAGATGAAAATAAATTCATCCCTTAAAGTAAAATTCTAAATTCATCATAATCAAAAAGTCCGCTTCCATGTTTTAGCATACCTTTTTCTTCAATATCTTTAAAAGCTTCATAAGCTCTAGGTATTATACTAGGCGATAAATCTAATGAATTATGCCCTGGAAAAACTCTTTTAACATCAAGATCTTTTATTTTTTCTAAGGAATTTTTAAAATCTACAGGATTTGATGTTGGAAAAAATGCGTATAAAGTTCCTCTATATACAAGATCTCCTGTAAAAATATATTTATTCTTAATATCATATAAACAAATATGACCTGGTGAATGTCCTGGAGTATGGATAACTTTTATTTTTCTATCACCTAAATCAATAATATCCTCATCTTTTAAAATTCTTTCAGGCTCTTTTTTAAAAATTTCATAATCATCTAAAACAAAATCCTTAGGAAACTCATTTGCTCCTCTTACTAAATTTTGCTTTATACACTCTAAAGTAAAAAATGGTTTTTCAGTCATCCAATTTTTTTCATTTTCATGAACATAATATTTATCAAATAATTTATGACCACCAACATGATCCCAGTGAATATGAGTTGATAAAACTATAACCTCAAGATCGGTTAATTTTTCTACTTCTTCTCTTATATTTGAAACTCCTAAACCAGAGTCTATTAAAAGTGCTTTTTCATTACCTATTAAAAGATATGAATGTGGTATTTCACTATGCTTATATTCACTTAAAGCATAAGTTATTTTATCAATTTTTTCAATGCTAAACCAATTACTCATAAGATCACTTCCATATTTTCTTATAATATTTATCCCCCACCAAAAACATCATTTAATCCTTGCTAATTATTGTTTTGAAACATTGTTACATATTTTTATAAATTCTTCAAAAATTTCTAACATCTCATCTCTTTCACTTTTTACTAAAAGTTCTGGATGCCATTGAACTCCAAGAATATTTTTTTCCTTATTTTCAATAGCTTCAATAGTTCCATCTTCAGCCTCCGCTATAACAACTAAATCTTTTCCTAGTTTTTTTACTGACTGATGATGTATTGAATTTACAAAAACTTTTTTACCCATAATATTATCTAATACACTATTTTCTTTAATTAAAATAGAATGAATATCTTCAAAAGGTTTTTTAAGTTCAAAATGTTCTACCTTTTCTTCATTAAACAATCTTAAATCTTGATATAAAGTTCCCCCTAGAGCAATATTTAAAATTTGCATCCCTCTACAAATTCCAAAAATAGGTTTTTTCCTCTCTAACATTTCTTTTAAATATAAAATATCACTATTATCTTTTTCAATTAAAACAGGACTTGTCCCCTCTATTATTTCTTCATCATAAAGTTTTGGATTTACATCTCTACCCCCAACTAAAAGAAGCCCATCTATTATTGAGCCATACTCTTTTATATTCTCATCATTTGCTATTGGAAGTATAATGGGAATCCCACCAGCTTTTCTAACTGCATCTACATAAGATGAGTTTAATGAATATTGCTTCATAAATGATTCTGGTAAAAATTCTCTTTCTGATA
>CAMIZH010000018.1 GCA_946403255.1 uncultured Peptoniphilaceae bacterium
TTTTCAATATTATTTGCAAAGTCACCAAGGCCAGAACCTAATATAATTCCTACCTCTGGTTCAAAACTAATTTTTTCTTTTATAAATTCTACTGATTTTTTAATATCCATCATACCTATTTTTCTCCTTTTTTATATTTCTCATACATTAATATACCAATTATAGATTTCGCATCCATAATTTCTCCTAATTGGATCATTTTAATAGCTTTATCTAAAGAAACTTTTTCAACTTCAATGAACTCATCTTCATCAGGTTCTTGATCACATTCTTCTATTTCAGTTGCAAAGAAAATATACATTTTTTCTGTACAAAACCCTGGAGTAGAATAAAATTCAGATATATATTCTACATCTTTTGCTACATATCCAGTTTCTTCTTTAAGCTCTCTTATAGCACCTTCTCTTGGATTTTCACCTATCTCTATAGAACCTGCTGGTATTTCATAAATAACTTTTTCAACTGGTTTTCTATATTGTTTAACTAGAAGTATATTCCCATCATTATCAGCTGCTACTACTGCAACAGCTGGATCATGTTCAACTATTTCTCTTTTAGAATACTTCTTGTCTGGAAGTTCTACTGTATCAACTCTAAGAGATAAAACTTTCCCATCAAATATTTTATCCGATTTCATCGTTCTTTCAATCTGTTCCATAATATCCCCTTTATTTTTGTAGCATTTCCCTTGCCGCATCCATAGCTTTTTCTGTTATGTCATATCCACCAATAAGTCTAGCTAGTTCTTCTACTTTTCTAGTTTCATTTAACTTTTGAACATTTGATGAAGTTTTTCCATCAAATTCTTCTTTTTCTATTAAATAATGTGCATCTGCTAAAGATACAATTTGTGGTAAATGTGAAATGGCTATAACTTGTCTGTCTTTAGAAAGAGTTTTAATTTTATTTCCAACAATTTGCGCTGTTTTTCCACTTATACCCGTATCTATCTCATCGAAAATAAGAGTTGATATATTATCTTTTTTTGCAATAATACTTTTAAAACCTAACATAATTCTGCTCATTTCCCCACCTGAAGCAGTTTTTGCTAAAGATTTAAAATCTTCTCCTAAATTTGTAGAAATCATAAATATAATATTATCAATTCCATCTTTTGATATTTCTTTTAAAGACATATCCACTTTAAATCTGGCATTACTAATATTTAATTGTCTAAGTTCATCTTTAACACTTTCTTCTAAAAAGTCTGCAATATGTCTTCTTTCTAAAGATACTTCCTTAGAAACTATTAAAATTTCTTCCTTTAAAACATTTATTCTTTTTTCCATTTTTTGAAGTTCTTCATCATAATTCAATAAAAAATCTAGTCTTTCTTTTATTTCTACTAGGTAGTTATTAATATCATCTATTGAATTACCATATTTTTTCTTCAAAGTATTTACTGTATTTACTCTATCTTCTAAAAAAGCTAAAGTTTCTTGATTATAATCAATATTGCTTATATATGATTCTAAATTTAAAGTAACATCAGACAATGTATATCTTATATTTTCAAGTTCATTATAACTTTCTCTTAAAATATCATCATAACTAGCTACTGCTGAAATATTTGAAATAACATTATCTAAGGAATCTTCAATATTAAAGGAATCATAATTACTTTTTATAATTCCAATAGCTGATTCTAAATCCTTTGTAATCGTTGAAATATTTAGGAGTTTTTTAAGTTCTAACTCTATCTCTTCTCCATCTTCTTTTGTTAATGAAGCTGATTCTATTTCATCAATTTGGTATTTTAATAAATCTATCTCTCTATCTTTTTCTTTTTCGTCAGAAGATTTTTCAATATACTCTTTTTCAAGCATATGTAATTTATCTATTTTTTCTCGAATTAATTCAAGATTTGCTCTATGATTTTTATCACCAAAGCTATCTATTAAATCTTTTTGATTATTTGGATTCATAAGTGACACACTTTCATGTTGAGCAAAAACATCAATTAACTTAGATGTTATTTTTGAAAGTGTATTTGTCGTTACAGTTCTTCCATTTACTTTAGTAATGCTAGGTCTATCTTTTTTTATTTCTTTTGAAATTACAATTAAATCTTCTGTTTCAATCGAATTCTCATTTAAAATTTCTCTAGTTTCTTCATTGTATAGAGTAAAAACTGCCTCTATATAAGCAAAATCTTTTCCTGTTTTTATTATATCTTTACTTACTCTTTGTCCTAAAACTATAGAAAGTGCATCTATAATTATTGACTTTCCAGAGCCTGTTTCTCCAGTTATAACATTAAGTCCTTTTTGGAACTCAACACTTAAATCTTCTATAATTGCAAAATTTTTAATATTTAGCTCAAGTAACATCTAATCACCATTTTTCATTTTTTGAGATTTCTCAATTACTAAATCAATATCTATTTCATTGTTTTCTTTATTTGAATTTTCAAGTAATATTAAAAACTCAACATTTCCAGTTGCTCCAGTTATTGGTGAAAAAGTAAGACCTTCAATTCTAAGTTCAAGTTCTTCTGCTAAATCAATTATTTTTTCAATAACTTCTTTATGAACTTTAATATCTCTTACTATTCCTTTTTTACCAACTTTTTCTCTACCTGCTTCAAATTGTGGTTTTATAAGAGCTACAATTTTACCATTTTCCTTTACAAGTTCTTTTGCTTTTGGAAGAACTAAACTAAGGGAAATAAAAGAAACATCAATAGAAATAAAATCAATTTTTTCTTCTATAATACTTGCATCAAATAATCTTATATTTGTTCTTTCCATAGAAACTACTTTTTCATGAACTCTAAGTGAATAATCTAGCTGATTGTATCCAACATCAATTGCATAAACCTTTTTAGCACCATTAAGTAACATACAATGAGTAAATCCACCTGTTGATGCTCCAATATCAGCACATACAGCTTCTTTTAAATCCAAATCGTAAAGTTCAATTGCTTTTTCAAGCTTATATCCTCCACGGCTTACATATTTTAAAGAATTATCTTTTACTGTTATATCTTCATCTTCTGCTATTAAAGCTCCAGGTTTTTCAATTCTTTCTGTTCCTATAAAAACACTTCCACTCATTATTAGTCTTTTAGCTTTTTCTCTTGAATTTACAAGGTTTTTTTGTACTAATAATTGATCTGCTCTAACTTTTTTCATATTATATTCCTCTATTTACAAGAGAATCTGCAAAACAACTTAATTCAGTAGTATCATAGTCAAGAAAATCTAATTGTTCCTTTGCTCTTAATGTCAAATTTTCGATTATTTTTTCTAATTCCTCAACACTTTTATATTTAAGCATTGTATTTGTATCATTCTCTAAATCTTTTTCTTTATCTAAAATATCATCTCTAATTTGATATGCCATTCCTAAACAATTTGAAAATTCTTCTAAAGTCGCTACTTCTTCATCATTTATTCCCGCAAGTATTCCTGCTGAAACAACGGCTGCTTTAATAAGCGCTGCTGTTTTTAATTTATACATAGACTCACAAATATCGTAATTCATTTCATCTGTATAAACCATATCTATAACTTGTCCACCAATCATTCCATGAACTCCTGAACTTGTAAAAATATATTTTAAAGATTTAATTCCTTTTTTAATTTCATCAAGTTCTTCATAGTTTTCTAACTCTCTAGCTATAACTTCTGTTGCCATATTTAAAAGTCCGTCTCCTGCAAGTATTGCTATAGCTTCAGAATATACTTTATGATTTGTTGGCTTTCCACGTCTAATATCATCATTATCCATTGATGGTAAATCATCGTGAATTAAAGAATAAGTATGAATTAATTCTATTGCACAAGCAAAAGGCAATACTTTTTCATAATCTTCTGTTCTTGAAAAAGCTCTGTAAGCCAATACACTAAATATAGGTCTTACTCTTTTACCACCAGAAGATAGAGAATACTTCATAGATTCATAAACCTTTTTTTGATATTCATCTGCTGCTGTAAAGTTTTTATATATATAATTGTCAATTGATGAAATCATTTCATTATATTTCTCCATCTGTATCTCCTTCTAAAAAGTCTTTTTCTATAATACTGTCATCTTGCTCTACTAGAATTTTTACTTTGCCTTCATAATCTTTTAAAATATCATTACAATACTTATAAAGTTTTATACCTTCTTCATATTTCTTTATTGATTCTTCTAAGGAAATCTCGTCATTTTCCAAGTCTTCAACAATTGTTTCTAATTTTTTAAAGGCATTTTCATAACTTTCACTCATCTAACTCACTCCTTAAAGAAACTTTATTTACCAAGGTGTCCACTTCACCATCATTAAACAAAATTTTTATATTATCTCCAGATTTTATACTTTCTGCATTTAATATTAATTTATTTTCATTATCTTTTATTAAAATATTAGTATTCAATGGATTTTTTAAAGTTGTATTTACCAAAGAAAGTTTTAATTTATTTTCATTTAAAATACTAAATATATTTCTATCTAATCTTTTTCTAGTTAAATTTAAATTTTCTTTTTTTTCATATAAGTTTTTATTTAAATTTGCACTTTTTATATTTTTAAAAGTATAATCTAGTAAAAACTTTTCAAGCTGTAATTTTCTATTAAAAGCCTTATTTAAATCCTTAAATAAATTTTCTAAACTTGAATTTTTTACAACTGGCTTTTTCATATCTAAAAATCTTTTTAAAAGATTTATTTCATTAAATTTTCTATCTAGTCTTTCTCTTAAATAAAAATCTAAATCTTCTTTTAAATCATTTAATTTATCAAATTCACAATCAAGTTTTTTAACTAAAACCTGTTCACTTCTATTTGACATAATATCTAATTTATTTAATAAATCTTCTTTGCTCATAGATACAATTTCTGCTGCTGCTGAAGGTGTTGCTGCTCTTATATCACTTACAAAGTCACTTATTACATAATCTATTTCATGACCTACTGCTGATATTATAGGAATCTTTGACTTGAAAATTTCTCTTGCTAATTCTTCATCATTAAAAGCAAATAAATCTTCATATCCTCCTCCACCACGACCAAGTATTATTGTATCTACTGGATTTTCATTAAAATACTTTATACCTTTTATTACATTTTTTGCTGCATATTCTCCTTGAACAAGAGATGGATATATTACTATATCAACTGTATTATTTCTTCTGTTTAAAACATTTATAATATCTCTTATTGCAGCTCCTGTTGGCGATGTTATAACACCTACACTCTTTGGATAAAAAGATATTTTCTTTTTTATATTCTCATCAAAAAGCCCTTCTTTATAAAGTGAATCTTTAAGTCTTAGATATTTTTCATGTAAATCTCCAAGTCCTTTTAATTTCATTTCTCTTATAAAAAAACTTACTGATGCATCTTTTTCGTATATAGAAACACTTCCACGAACAAGAACTTTATCACCATTTTGTGGCTCAAAATCAATCTTATTTGTATCCATAGAATATACTATTGCATTTATCTTTGAATGGTCATCTTTTAAGGATAAGTACATATTTCCATTTGAATGATATTTAAAGTTTGAGATTTCTCCTTCTACTTCAATATCACTTAATAGATAATCCATTGAAATGTATTTTTTTATATATTTATTTAGTTCCTGTACTTTTATTGCGCTCATATAATCACCATTAAATAAGAACCGAGAGTAAGGTTCTTAAACAGAATCTGTACTCTCGTCAGTTTTGCATCTCTAGTGTTCTGTAGATACTTCCTAAAATTCCATTTACAAATTTTGAAGAATTATCCCCACCATAAATTTTTGCTATTTCTACAGCTTCGTTTATGGATACTTCCTTAGGAATATCTCCTCTATATAAAAATTCATATACAGCAATTCTTAAAGTTTCTTTATCTACCTTTGAAAGTCTATTTATAGTCCAACCTTCAAGATGTTCATCTATTAAATTATCTATTTTTTCTAAATTTAAAATAACTTCTGGAATAGTTGATTTTATATAGTCTAATTCATCTTGTGAAAACACTATATCTTCTATACTATCTACATCGATTTCTTCCGGATAATTTCTTTTGTCAAAATTTTCTAAAAAAACTTCTAAATCATCTAAAGAATAATCTCCAACAAGATCCATTTGATAAAGAATTTGCATTTGTCCTACTCTAGCTTTTTTTCTACTCATGTATATTAAGCCCTTACCTTTTCCTTATCAACAATTGCGATTCCGCTTACATGTACATTTACTTCTACAACTTCAAGACTTGTCATAGTTTCAATTGCTTCTTTTACTTTTTCTTGAACAACTTTAGATATTTCAACTATATTTTTTCCATACTCAACAGTTACATATATATCTATAATTGTTTCTTGTTCTCCAACATTAACTTTTATACCTTTTGAAAGGTTTTTTACTCCAAGCATATCTGTTACACTTGCTTTTAATGTGGATTGTAATTCTACAACGCCTTCAACTTGCTCTGCTGCAACTGCTGCAATTGTTGCAATTACATCATCATCAATTTTAATATTTCCTTCTCCATCGTTCGTAGTGTCTAATAAATATTTTTCCGACATCATTCCACCTCCGTAGTATGGATATTATATCAAATTATACTTTACTATTCAATTTTATATAAGAAAAAGCCCCCTTACGGAGGCTAATTCTATATAAAACATTTATTAATCTTCTTGTTCTTCATCGCAACAGTTACATTCGCCGTCACAATTGTCTTCAAGGTCATCATAGAAAAGTTCATCTTCAAAGTCATAATCTTCAAAATCATCATATAATTCAAAGTCATCATAATCTACATCATCATACACATAGTCTTCTAATGTTGTTAAATCATCTTCAATTATATCAACATATTCATCTAATTCTTCTTGATATTCACTTACTTCTTCTACAAGTTCTGCTACAACATCAATAAGTTGTATTAAAATTTTTCCTTCTTTTGAATTTTCTTCAATTTCGAATCCATCAGCTAATCCTTGTAAATAAGCAATTTTTTTCATTAAATTTTCCATGGTTTCCTCCTTAAATTTAGCATTAAGCTCTAGACATATAATCTCCAGTTCTTGTATCTATTTTAACTACATCTCCAATATTTACAAATAATGGTACGTTTATATTATATCCTGTCTCAACTGTAGCTGGTTTTGTTCCACCTGATGAAGTGTCACCTTTTACTCCAGGTTCAGTTTGAGTTACTTCAAGTTCAACAAAATTATGAGCTTGTACATTGAAAGGTTTACCTTGGTAGAAGTTAATCATTGCTAAATCATTTTCTCTAACAAAGTTTAAAGCTTCTTTAACCATATCTTCTTCCATAGGAATTTGTTCATATGTTTCGTTATCCATAAAGTAATATAATGATCCATCATTATATAAGTATTGCATTTCTTTATTTTCAATAATTACCTTTTCAAATTTTTCAGATGGGTTAAAAGTTGTATCCTTAGTTCCACCTGTAAGTACAGACTTTATCTTAGCTCTAACAAAAGCAGCACCTTTACCAGGTTTTACATGTTGAAAATCTATGACTTCATAAACATCCCCGTCCATTTCAAAAGTTAAACCTTTTCTAAAATCACCTGCTGTAACCATTCTATTACCTCCTAATATTATATCCTAATCATTATATCAATATACTAAGTCTCTATCAAGAAAAAATACATTTATCTAGTCTTTTATAATACATTGTACACTAGGTTTTATAAATCTTGGTATATATTCAGAAATAATATCAATATTTAAAAAATTATAATTTACTACAATATTATTTTCACTAAAATCCTGTAAATTTACAAGTATACCATTAACCATAAGATTATTTTCTTCAGTAATTATGTCCTGATTAAGATTTAACAGTCCTTCAACTTTTAAATCTTCTAATAAAATAATATTATTAACATTTACTATTCCATTAATCTTAATGTTATCTAATACAACAAAATCTCCTGCATCTTGATTTATCAATACATAATCTTGCCATTTAAAACTACATATAATATTTTCCTCATCATTTTCTGACAATGTATATATTATATTATCTCTTTTACCCTTTTTTATATAATATGTATCTTCTTTAAGATTTATAATATTTTTAAAATTACTTTCCTTAGATAAAAGACTATAATCCTCTTGTAATTTTTCAAGTTCATCTCTTGGAACTGTACTACTATTTAAAATCCCAACCTCTTCTAAGTATACTTTATTTATTAAACTTCCCTTTAAAGTTGTAATTGATTCTATACTTTTATAATTACTTATAGCCCTTATTATAAAATCATTTTCTGTAAAAATATTTGCTTTTTGTAACTCTAGTTTGTATTCAACATTTTCTAAATAATTTTCATCTAAATCTAATATTATTTTATTCTTTTTGTTAAAATATAAATCCTCTAAATTTTTATTTATATATTCTTCATTATCTTTAGACATTGCAATATTTAAAATTGACTCTCCAAAATAAGAACCTTGAATTAAATCCTCTTCGTTTTTATATGTATTTATTAAACTAAAACTATCCTCTAACATAAAAAATAAAATTACTATAATTATAGAAATTACCAAAACAACATTTATATATGTATATCCTTTTAATTTATTCTTCATTTTTCGACCTTATAGCATAAATTCTTTCTAATGGATTATCATCATCTAAATACATTTTTAAATTTATATATCCATCCTCTTTTAAAAGTTCAATATTTTCTACATTTTCAATTACTTTATTTTTTCCAAATTTTCCATTTACAAATTCTTTTTCTCTATATTCAACTTTAGATTTTTGAGTATTTCTAAATATATTTCCATCCTCTAATGAATAATATGTATATTTATATGGATATTCACTATTTTTAGAATATCTATTTATTATGCCTATGCCTATTGAATTTTTATTTTTATTTATAACTACACTATCTCCTTTTTCTAAATCATCTCTGAAAAACTCAAAAAACAAATAGGAATTATTTAAAGAATTTAACTTTTCATCTGATTTTTTAAAAGAAATCACCGTTGAATTAAAAAGACCTAGAAGAACTGTAAATATAAGAACTGTTATAGATATACTAATTACAAGCTCAATTAGAGTAAAGGCCCCCTTTTTTAATGATGCATTGAAGTTTAATTTCATCATCGTCCTCCTTAGCAAAAATACTTATCTCAACTAAGTCATCACTTATATCTTTAAATTCTACAATATTTTTTTCTTCTAGAAAATTTTTATCTAAAACCCCATCACCCTGATAAGACTTTCCAATAATTTTTTCCATAGTATTTTGAGCGTTTTTAATACTATTTATATTTTCATAGACTTTTTTATTCCCCTTTATAAGATTTGTTATATTTGGTATAAAACACATAGATATTATTAAAATTAAAACTATTGAAAATAAATTATCTATTAAAAAATATCCTTTAAATTTCATAAAGATTCACCTTCCCTGTTACTGGTTCAACTGTAATTTTATAATCTTTATCTTTAATCATAAACATAATAGTTCCTGAGCCAGCAAATTTAGGAGTTCCCCTTTTGCTAAATTGAAAACTTTTCGTATTTCCCTTTGATGTTAAAACTAAATATTTTGAAAACTCCTTTTTTTCTTTAAAATCTCCACAAGTTATTTCATATTGATTTTCATCTATTAGAAATTCAGATTCTTTAGCTCTAGACATAGAAAGATTTCTAGTAAATTCTAAATCTTTTTTTATCATTTGTAATTCTTTTTTAGCACTATAATAGTTACTATTTTTAAAACTAAGTGAAGTTATTGAAAACAATATACTTACAATTGCTAGTACAATTACAAGTTCAATCAAAGTAAATCCCTTTTTCATAAGACATATCTATATTTCTAATTAGAAATACATACTCTCCTTCTTTTTCAATTAAAAAGTATATTCCACCAAGATTTTCTATATCTCCAAAATCAATTCTATTCCAATCTTCTTTATTTAAAATCCCCTCATATTGAATGTTTTCTAAATTACAGACTCCAACTTCTGAAAGGACATCTACATCTTGTAGAAATACTTCAAAAATTAAATTTTTAACATTATATTTTTCATTAAATTCTACTATTACTGGAAGTAAATCATCATCTTTTTTATTTATATATATGGAGTATATATCTAAATTTTCTATATAATTTATACTTCCTTGAACTTCATTTGGTAAATTTAAAGATATTTCTTTTTCAGAAATATTATAATACCAAAGTTTTTTAAGACTGTTCTCTTTTATATTCTCAGAACTTTTTTCTTCTTTTTTTATAACTTTTTCATCTAATGATTCCTTAACTACCCTCTTCTCTAAATCTGATATACTATCCACATTTTCATTTGTTTTAACATTCTTTTCTACAGTTTCTTTTGATTTTAAAGTTGTTTTTTTATCAGTTTTTTCATCTAATTTATATGTATTTTTTACTTTTTGATATTTAGTATATTTTTCTAAATTTATTTTTTCTTTTTTATCTACTGGATTTATTTTTATGATAGGTTCTTTAAAAAGAAATTTAATTTCTCCTGTATATGTATTTTCATCATTTTTTGAAATTTGAATATTTGAAAGGTTGTAATTATTTGAAATATTTTTAAGATTTTTTAGATTATCATTATCTATTTTAAACGTGAAAACATTATCCTCTTTATAGAAAAAATTTTCTATGAAGAAAATCTTTTCTATATTTTCATAAAATGTCTTTTCTTCATAGGTTTTTGCTAATTTAAAATCTGCTTTTGGATCTATTTTTTCATTTTTTTCTAATTTTAATTTTTTTATATATTTTTTATTATTATTAATTTCCATTGTCAATTCTTTATCTTCAATATTTAGTTTTTCTAGTTTTTTATAATTTTCTACTATAAAAACTCTTATAAATATCAATTCAAAAATTAAAATCATTAAAATAAATAATAAAATTCTTTCTCTTTTTGATAGCTTGTCTTTTATATTTCTATAAAAGTTCATTTTCCTCTGCTATTTCTAAAATATGTTTTTTATAAATTTGTCTCATTATTCCATGTGCTTTGTTGTTTGGATGAACGCCATCAAAAAATAAATCTTCATAATTTTCAAATTCATTACTTTCTTTAAGCTCATTATAAAAATCTATACAGTAAAAATCATTTTCTTTAGATGCTAACTTCAAAAAGTCAGAAAACTCTTTTAATTTTCTCTTTGCTGAAACATAATTAACTTCATTGCACCAGCCATCTGTAGAATCATGAGTTATATCATGTGGAGCTGCAATTACAACAGGTATATCTTTAGCTTTTGTTAAGTCTATAATTTTTAATATATTTTTACATACACTTTTAAAACTATATCCCGATAAAAAATCATTTATTCCAACATAAATAAATAATATATCACAATCTAGTTTTCTAGGTATTCTTGTTAGTGTAACCAATGAAGTTGCACCATTTTCTCCAAAATTTTCCATTTCTATTCTTAGATCATCAAAGTAAACAAAAGCTTCTTCTCTTATAACTCCAAAACCATTTACTATTGAATCTCCTAATACATTTATTTTCATATAATCACCTGATTAAAAGCTATCATATTTTCTTATTTTTTTCAATATGGCTAGTATGTAATTAAATTTCATTGATTTAAATTTTTTAAATACTATAATATATATAATGACTACAATTGTAGTTTGAAAGGAGGATTTTATGAAAAAAGATGATATTAATATTTCTGATTCTGAAATTATTGTTATGAAAGTTATATGGTCTAAAGGTTTTGCAACAAGTCGAGAAGTTATTGAAACTATAACAAAGGCAACTAACTGGAAACCTACTACTATTAAAACTATGCTTACACGTCTTGTTGAAAAAAATGCTCTTAGTGTAGAAAAACAAGGAAATAAAAACTATTATTATCCAATATCTTCACAAAATTTAACCTATGAATCTTTTTTTGATGATGCTGTATATAAAGTTTGTAATAAATCTGTTGGTGATATGATTGTTTATCTTTTAAACTCAAATGAATTAAGCTCTAATGACTTAAATAATATAAAAATTGCTCTTGAAAATAAAAATGCAAATGACAACTTAAAATGTAATTGTATTGAAAAATTTGGTGTTTGTAATTGTAAGGACTGTAGTAAAAACTAAGTATTTTTTAGTCAGCTTAATTTTAAAATGGCTAAACACTTCTTATTTACTAGCTTTGCCTTATAATTTATTTTAATTTTTTAGGTTGAACATGTATTCTTTTTGTCTTATAATGATAAAATCTTACAGCAAAGGAAAATTATATGACAGGAAAAACACATTTAGCATTAGGCGGCGCTGCCGCTTTAAGTTTATCTATTGATATGACAACAAAATCAAAGATAATTATATTAGGATTTTCATTAATAGGATCTTTAATTCCCGACTTAGATCATCCAAGTGGAAAAATAAATCAAAAGCTTTTATTTTCAAATACTGGTTTTTCAAAATTTATTTTTTATTTTATTTTAGGGCTTATTTCCTTTTATTTTCATTATACAAATGGAAATGAAATTTTTTTACCTCTTGGAATTATGTCAATTGCACTTGGATATTCTACTCACAGAAGTTTTACTCATAGTCTTTTAGGATTATTTGGGGCAAGTATTGTAATGAGAATATTTGCTGAAAATTATAATTCTTTAGATATTTATTATGGATTTTTAATTGGTTATAGTAGTCATTTAATAGCCGATTACTTTAATCCTCGTGGAATTAAATTATTTTATCCATTAAAGAAAAGATATTGTGCACCATTTACTTTAAAAACTGGTGGAAAATTAGAAAATAAATTATTTGTAATAACTACAATTTATTCTATATTTTTACTTTTTATTAGTTTTGAAATTTTTAAATATTAATATAAAAAAAGGACTGTATTTTTTTACAGTCCTTTTACTTTTTAGTTTTCTATTTCTTTTAATTTTTCTGTTAACATTGGTACTATTTCAAATAAATCTCCAACAAGTCCATAATGTGCATGTTTAAATATTGGTGCTTCTGGATCATTATTTATTGCAACAATTAAATCAGATTTTTTAATTCCTGCAATATGTTGAATTGCACCTGATATTCCAACTGCTATATAAAGCTTTGGAGCAACTCTAACACCTGTTGAACCAATTTGCTCTTCTACAGGTACCCATCCCATGTCACAAACTGGTTTTGTAGCGCCTACAAGTCCATGAACAGCACTTGCAAGTTCTTCTATTAAATGCCAGTTATCTTTTTCTCCAATTCCCATTCCACCACTTACTATAATGTCGCAGTCAGAAAGAGATTTATCTTCTTTAGGAGATTTTATAAATTCTTTAACAATAGTTAAAATATCACTTTCAGGAATTTCAACTTTTTCTTCTATAAGTTCTCCTGCTCTATTTTCATCTTTTTTATTAATTCTAAAAACTCCAGATGCAACAGTTCCTATTTTAGGATAGCTAGAAATTCTAATATCTGAGAAAAGTTTTCCATCAAATGTTGGTCTAACCCATTTAATATCTTTTTTATCTTCTGTAAGTTCTATATCAGAACAATCTGCTACAAGACCTATATTTCTTCTTGCGCATATTCTTCCACCTAGATCACGTCCATCAGCATTTGCACCAATTAAAACAGCTTGCGGTTCATATTTTTCTATAATTTCATCTAAAACTCTTGTATAAGGAATTGTAGTATAGTTTTCAAGTAATTTATCATTTACATATATTGATTTGTCGGCACCATAATAAATCGCATCTTGTGCAACTTCTTTCATATCATTTCCAATAGCAAGTGTTATAACCTCTTCAGATAAAACATCTGCCATTTCACGAGCTTTTCCAATTAATTCTTTTGAAAGTTCTGATAATTTTTTATTTTCATCTTTATCTATTAAAACTAAAATATTTTTATAATCCATTTTCTCACCATCCTAGAGTTGTTTTTTCTTTTAAGATTTCTACAAGTTGATTCACTTTATCTTCTGTATTATCTCCTGAAATCATAACACCTGTTTTCTTTTCTTCAGGTGGGAAAACTTCAGCTACAACTGTTGGTGATCCCTTTATACCGATTTTTTCAGAATCTGCATTTATATCTTCTGGACTTAATATTTCAAAAGACATAGATTCAGCTTTTTCAATATTTTCATCACTTGCTTTTATAACTTCATTTGCATCTCTTAATATACTTATAAGAATTGGTAATTTTGCCTCTACCATTTGTTTTCCATATTTACTTTCACGTCTTGCAATAATTTTATTATCTTCAAAATCAACTTTATCTACATAACCAATTTGATTTAAATTTAAATTTTCTGCAAGTTCTGGACCAACTTGTCCAGTATCTCCGTCAATTGTTTGTGTACCTGTGAAAATAATATCAAAATCACCTATTTTTTTAGCAGCCATTGTAAGCGTATAACTAGTTGCAAGAGTATCTGAACCTTTGAAGTCTCTTGAACTTACTATAAACCCTCTGTCTGCTCCCATAGCGATACATTCTTTAAGTGCCTCATCTGCACTTGGTGGTCCCATTGTTAATACTGTTATTCTTCCACCTGTTTTTTCTCTTAATTTAATAGCTTCTGTTAAAGCATTTAAATCAGCTGGGTTAACTATAGTTTTAACACCTTCTCTGATTAAATTATTGTTTTCATCTATTTTCATCCTCGAAACTTGAGGAACTTGTTTGATACAAACTAAATATTCCACTATATACCTCCTTAATTCTGTCATAACTCTTAAACTATTATACCCAAAATAAATAATTAATGCTAAAACATTATTTATATTAAATAGCATGATTATTCTCTATTAATTTACTATGTTTTATTTTAATATAAATAAATTTTTAAAACAATATAAAAAGCCTATAAACTTTAAAAGTTTATAGGCTAAAATAATTATCTAGTTAATCCTTGTTCTTTTGCTTTTTCTGATACTGCTTTTGCTACTGCATCGGCAACTCCTTCATCAAAAGCTGATGGAATTATATTTTCTTCTGAAAGTTCATTTTCAGGAACCATAGAAGCAATACCTTCTGCGGCTGCAAGTTTCATTTCATCTGTAATTTTTCTTGCTCTAACAGACAAAGCACCTTTAAATATTCCTGGAAATGCAAGTACATTATTTATTTGATTTGGATAATCAGATCTTCCTGTTCCTACAATTTTTGCCCCTGCAGCTCTAGCTAAATCATAATCAATCTCTGGTTCAGGATTTGCCATAGCAAATACTATTGCATCTTTTTTCATTGATTTAACCATAGCTTCATTAATAACACCTGCAGTTGAAACTCCTAAAAATATATCAGATTTTGCCATTGCTTCTTCAATTGTTAAATCTTCGTCATCATTATTTGTCATTTCAAGAATTTCTTTTTTTACAAAATTATATTTATCTTTGTTTTTAGAACATATTATACCTTTAGAATCAAAAGCATATACATTTCCCACTCCATATTGTTTTATCAATTTAATTATTGATGACCCTGCAGCTCCTGCACCTGAAACTACAGCAACTGATTTTTTAGGATCTTTATTTAAAAGTTTAAACGAATTTATAAGACCTGCTAAAACTACAATAGCAGTACCATGTTGATCATCATGAAAAACTGGAATATCTAATTCTTCAATAAGTCTTCTTTCTATTTCAACACATCTTGGAGCTGAAATATCTTCAAGGTTTATTCCACCAAATGTTGGTGCTAAAGCTTTTACTATATTTACAATTTCATCAGTATCTTTTGTATCAAGTACTAATGGAACTGCATCAACATTTCCAAAATTTTTAAATAAAACTGACTTTCCTTCCATTACTGGAAGTGCTGCTTCAGGACCAATATCTCCTAAACCAAGTACTGCTGTCCCGTCAGATACTACTGCAACAGTGCTACCTTTCCAAGTATATTTAAATACATCTTCTACATTTTCATTTATTTTTCTACAAGGTTCAGCAACCCCTGGTGAATATGCTAAAGACAAATCATCTAAATCTTTAATTTGTGCCTTTGCAGTTACACTTACTTTACCTTTCCATTCTTCATGTTTTTTAAGCGCTCTTTCATATACATCTACCATTAATATCACTCCTATTGATCAAATATATAGTTAAATTCACTTTTTCTTATGTTAATTGTATTACATAGATAGAACGATTTCAAAGGCTAAAAATACCCATTTTATAGATTTTCGCTATAAATAGCCATTATAACTATATATACTATTTTAAGTAAATAAGTATTCAAAAAATCTATATTTAAGCATAAAAAAATGTACCTATTTCTAGGTACATTAAATATTTTATTTAATTATAATACTCTTGTTGCATTTACAAATCTAGAATTATAATAATTTTCATCTAAATTTGAAACCATTACTTTTCTTTGACCACTTGAAGCGTGAACAAATTCATTATTTCCCATATAAATACCTACATGTGAAACTCCGCCACCAGTTGTATTAAAGAATATTAAATCTCCCTTTTGCATATCTGATCTTGATACTTGTTGTCCATATCCAGATTGCTCTCTAGAAGATCTTGGTAGGTTTATTCCAAGTTCATTTTTATATACTGAATATATAAGTCCTGAACAGTCATAAGCACCATTTCCAGTTGCTCCATATACATATTTTGAACCAAGTTTATCTAATGCAGAGTTTACTGCAGTATTTGCAATTGGTTTTTCATTTGTATTTGAAACAGCTTTTGCAACAGTTGTTTCTTTGTTTGTTGAAACAGCTTTATCAACTTGTACATCTTTAGCTTTATTAGCATCTTGTGCTACAGAAACTTTAACAATATTTTGATTTTTAGCTACTTCTTCTATTTTCTTTTCATCTTCTGATTTAATTTTTTCATTTTCTTCAGCTTTTTTCTTAGCTTGTGCTTCAGTAACTTTTATATCTTCTTTTGTTGTGAAAGCTAATTCTAATGCATCTTTAGCTACATATCCAATAGCTCCATCACTAGCTTTTACTTTTAATACTTCATCTTTACTTTCGATTTCAGTAAGTTCTTCGCCCATGAATAAATTTCTTATTACATCATTTTCGTTTTTAATAGCTGCATTTTTTGTAACTTTATATACATTTATACTATTAGCAACTTGTAATTTTTCTTCTGGCACTGTTACTTTAGCTTTACCTTTTAAAACTACATAACCATTTTCATTTTTTTCTAAAACTTCAACTTTTTCGCCTGCAGCAAAAGAAACTTTATTTCCATTATAAGTTGGTTGTACATGTTCGTTTATTAGAACTCCAGTATCCCTTAATCCAAATAGTGATACTACACATAATGCAGCTACTCCCATAGGTACCTTCTTAGTTATTTTAAACAAATTATAACACTCCTTATATACTTCTTTATATTTTAATTTCCTAGTCGTCTAACTTAATATATAAAAGTATAACAAAGAGGTTACAAAAAAGCAACAAAAGATTACAAAAAAGTTAAATTTCTTTAAACTTTTCGTAATCTTTTTGTAATAATTTCTATTTTATTATGTAGGACAAGCAAATCTATAAGCTGCGTTTTGTTTAATCAATCATCTATCTAGTTTTATTGTTACCAATAAAATCAAGCGACCTACCTACCGGCAGA
>CAMIZH010000019.1 GCA_946403255.1 uncultured Peptoniphilaceae bacterium
TTTTCCATTAATTCATCTATTTCAATTTTTCTTTCTTCAACTTTATATCCCCAATCTTTTAATAGATTGATTATTGAATCTCTTGTAACACCTGCTAAAACAGTTCCTTCTATTGGTGCTGTAATTACAGTATCATTTACTAAAAACATTGCATTCATAGCACCAACTTCTTCAACATACTTACGATGCACTCCATCTAACCAAAGAACTTGACTATATCCAAGTTTTTTTGCTTTTACTTGCCCTGCTAAACTTCCAGCATAATTTCCACCACATTTTACAAATCCTGTTCCTCCAACTGTTGCTCTAGTAAGTTCATCTTCTACATATATTTTTACTGGATTAACTCCTTGAGGATAATAAGCACCAACTGGAGATAAAACAATTATAAATCTA
The DNA here is from genome assembly GCA_946403255.1 of uncultured Peptoniphilaceae bacterium. GTDB lineage: Bacteria > Bacillota > Clostridia > Tissierellales > Peptoniphilaceae > Anaerosphaera. The sequence continues at coordinate 397 of CAMIZH010000019.1, forward strand.
TAAGAATCTGCTTCATCTACTCCCAATCCACTTTGAGTCGCATACATAAAAGGTCTTATATATAAAGATTCTCCTTCTCCTGTTGGAATCCATTCTTCTTCAAACTTAACAAGCTCAGCAATAGCATCTATAAACATTTCTTCTGGAACTTCTGGCATACACATACGTCTATTTGAATTTGCAAATCTTCTTGCATTCATTTCTGGTCTAAATAAATATATACTATTATCTTTTCCTCTATAAGCCTTTAGCCCTTCAAATGTTTCTTGAGCATAGTGTAAAACCATAGCTACAGGATCTATTGTCATAGGTCCATAAGGTATAATTCTTTCATCATACCAACCCTTATCTCTGCTCCAATCCATTACAAACATATAGTCTGTAAAAATTTTCCCAAAACCTAAAGTTCCTTGTGGCTTTTCTTTTAATTCTTTTACTTTTTCAACTTTTATATTCATCTTTATTTCTCCTATATAAATCAAATAGTTTCATTTGCGAAACTTTCTATATTTTCTTTTTCTTTACCATATATTCTATTTTTATAAACTCCTACTGTTAAGAATGGAACTATTACTACTGCTATTGCTAAATACCCACAATATCCATATCCATACTTAATAATATTTGTTAAACCAACCATTGAAATAATCATTGAAAGACATATTATAAATCCTGCAACTATAGCTCTTCTTTTAGTTGGACTATTTATATTTTCTAAAACTTTTGAATTTTCAAATCTTGATACAAATCCAAAAGTTGTCGTAACTCCAGTCGATAATAAACAAAGTACTAAACAAATTCCATATATTATAAATAAAATATTTAATCCTATTTCTCTAGTTATTAATAATGTTGGTAGTGTTGCCCCACCTTCTATATTTAAATAAAAACTTTTCCATGAAGATAACATTATTACCGATAACGTTAAAGCTATAGTATTTATTAAAAATGAAAATCTCATAGACTGTTTTACTTGTTCTTTATTTTTTAAAACTTTCCCACAAACAATCATCGTTGGTAAAGTTACACATTGAAAACCTGCATATACAAAGGCATTTTTAATTGCCATTGGAACTTTTGAAAAGCCAAATTCTATATAATCTAAAGCAAAAATATTAAAAATATTATCGCCTTTAAAACTTCCCACTAAATAAATTCCAACTGCACTAACTAATATTACCATTCCCATAATCGTACTTACTTTTCTTACTAAATCCGCACCAAATATTGTTAAAGCTAAAATTATAATTCCAACTATAATTACATAAAATTGATAATTAATCGGTAAATATTCTTGTAATGCACTTGCCGCTCCTGAAATAGCTGCAGCAATTGCCATAATTACCATAATATAAAAAAATATTTCAAAAAATACAACTAATTTATCAAAGGGATGAAATAATGTTTTAAATAAATCTTTATACGAAGTTAAATTTCTGTCATTAAACATTATCATTGCTTCTCTCATAGTCATTGTTAATAAAAACATAGCAATAATTGCACTAATTATACTTGGCCATCCTAAGTTTACAAAATAAGTATTTGCTTGATTTCCTGTTGCAAAACCTCCACCAGCATGAGCTGAGAATAAAACCATCCCAACAGATATTGCTGAAAATAATGCTTTGTTTTTCGCTTCCTTTTTCGATTTGTTCATTTTCTTACCTCCATTTTTTATTTTAGGCAATAAGAAAGCCTTCCGTCTCAAATTGCCTATAGCAAAAGAGACGAAAGGCTGAAAGCTTCCGCGGTACCACTCTTCTTCATCGTTATGATGCTCTTGATCCAATAATGAATAGCTCTGTAACGGGAGCTCCCGTTTATCTCTACTTTGTTTCAAGATAACCATTTAATGACTAGTTCAACGACTCAATCTAAATACTTCACACCAACCAGTATCTCTCTTTATAGATTTATTATCATCTACTGCTTCACTTCTTTATGTTTTATAGAACTATACCAAAGTAAAAATACTTTTGCAAGTACTTTCAGCAAATTTTTTAATTTAATTTTCAAAGTTCACTATTTTTGATCCAATTTCATCTATATTTTCATCTCTTAAATATTTTCTATTTTTATAAACTCCAATAGTTAAGAAAGGAATTATAATTGCAAATATCGCTAAATATCCACAATATCCATAACCATATTTTATTATATTTGTAAGTCCTGCCATTGATAATCCCATTGATGCAACTAAAACAAAGAAAGAAATAATCAAACGTCTAGACTTTAAATCTTTTATCTTAGATAAAATTTTAATATTTTCAAATCTTGATACAAAACCAAAAGTTATTGAAACACCTGAGGATATTAAACATAATACAAGACAAATTGCATATGCAATCTCCATCCATTTATATCCCATAGCTTTTGTTACTGTTAATGTTGGGATAGTTGTTCCACCTTCTATTCCAGTATAATATCCTTGCCAAGATAAAAGCATTGCCACTGATAAACCTAAGGCGACAGCATTTATAACAAAAGATATTTTCATAGACATAGAAACTTCTTTTTTATTTTTTAATATTCCTCCACAAGCTATCATCGCTGGTAGTTGAACACATTGAAAACCTGCATATACAAAACCATTTATAATTGCTTTTGGCATTTGATTAAATCCATTTGTAAAAAAATCTAATCTTACAACATTTAAAATTCCTTCACCTTGAAAACTTCCAACTAAATATATAACTAATGACGTAATCAAGATTCCTATTCCCATAAAACTTCCAACAATTCTTAAAAGCCCTGCTCCAAATATTGTTAAAGCTAAAATTATAACTCCAACTAAAAAAACTGTAAAAGCATAACTTAATGAAAAATATTCTTCTAAAGCACTAGCTGTTCCAGATATTGTTGTTGCAACTACCATAACAACCATCACATAATAGAAAATTTCAAAAATAAACTCTAATTTATCAAAAGGTGCATAAAGAGTTTGAAATAGCTCTTTATATGATTTTAATCCCCTGCTGTTATACATTATCATTGCCTCTCTTAACATAAGAGTTAACAATAGCATTGATAATACTGCACTAATAATTCCAGTCCAACCTAAATTTACAAAATAAGTATTTGCCTGATTTCCTGTTGCAAATCCACCACCTGCATGTGATGAAAATAAAACCAAAGCAATTTGTAAAACTGCAAATATTCCACTTTCTTTCCACGATAATTTCTTTTCCAAAATTCTACCTCCTTATTATTTTAAGGCAATAAAAAAGCCCTTCGCCTCTAATTGCCTATAGCAAAAGAGACGAAAGACTATAATCCTCCGCGGTACCACTCTTCTTCACCTTTATGATGCACTCTGATCCAATAATGAATAGCTCTGTAACGGGAGCTCCCGTTAATACTTACTTAATTCAGTATTACAGCTTCGTGGTGATTTTCAACAAATTATTTCTCACACTTCTCACCAACCAGTGTGTCTCTTAAAGAAATTTTCTTTGTTTACTTTTCCACTTCATAACTTATTGTAGAATACTATATTCTTTCTTTTCTAACTTTGCAAGTAAAACTTTATATTTTTTTAAAACTTTTAATATGTTTTTTTAAAAATTAAAATCAATACTCCCAAAAAATAAAATATTATTTAAATATTATCTTTCTCAATTATCCTATAAAAGCTCTATATATAGATGTTTTTAAATTATTAAATATTCTTTTCATTTAAAAACATAAATAATTTTTCAGAAAAACTTAATTTAAAAAAATTTTTATTTTATTTATATCTTACGAACAAATTTGTGCCTTTTTGTTATTCTATTTTAGATATATAATTTATTTAACGTAAGAGATAGTAATAAACTTTAAGGAGGTTTTTTATGAAACATATAGAATTAATGCAAAAATATTTATCAAATTTAAACTTATTAAATATAAAATTTCACAATATTCATTGGAATATAGTTGGTCCACAATTTATGGAAATTCATAATTTTACTGAATCAATATATGATGCACTTTTTGAAAATATTGATGAAGTTGCTGAACTATTAAAAATGAAAGAAATATATCCTATTTCAACTTTAAAAGGATATATAGAAAATTCTGATATTGAAGAAATCAAAGAAAAAGATTTTTCAAGCTCTGAAGCATTAAGTATTATAAAATCAGATTTCGAGCATATGAAAAAACTTGCTCTTGAAATTAGAAACCTTGCTGATGAAGAAAATGACTTTGAAACAGTTGCTGTATTCGAAGGATATATAGCTCATTATAGTAAAAATATTTGGTTTTTAAAATCAATTTCAAAATAACTTTTAAGAAGAATTGCTAAAAATAGCAGTTCTTTTTTTATTTATGAATTGCCAAAAATATAGAATAATATTATAATTATATTTGGTTAGTTTAATTATCAAAATACATACTAGGAGATTAAAATGAAAAAATTTGTTATTGTAACAACCCTTTCACTATCCTTGATTCTTACATCTTGTAGTCCTATAAAAAATATATCTTCATCTAAAAGTAAAGACACTAATATTTCAACAAATTCAAAAGATATTGAATCAATAAAAGAATTTGACAAAAAATCTTGGAAAGAATTTATAGATTTATATAATAATACTGAACATATTGTAAATACTCTTTCCTCTAATGATAAATTACATATGTATAATGAATTTAATAAAACAGAAGAACATTTTAAAAGTAAAGAAAACATATTTGATTTTGGTAATACTGAAGAAGAAAAAATGTACTTAGCAGATTTTTCTGATTTAGCAAAATATGGAAAAAACACTTGTAATAATTTAAAACAATATATAAATTCAGAACAAATTAAATATCTTTCTGATGGAAAAGATAATTTAGAAAAATGTACTGAAAAAATTACTTTAATTGTTTTAAATCGTGAAAAATTTCTAAAAAAAGCTGGCTATAATGAAAGCGAAATTAAAGAAATAATAAACTCTGATCTAAAAGAATTAAATTATGGTTCAAATGAAATTGATGACCTTAATATTGATAGTATCTTTGATGAAAATACTTTAAAATCAGTTGAAGAAATTGAAAATGTAGACCCTGAACCTAATACAGCAAATAATGAAACTTCAAATTATTTTTACTTTAACTCAGACTATTCTGACCTCATAGGAACTTACAAAACTGTTCAAGCAGGCAAAGCTAATGTAAGAAGTGGACCTGGTTTTTACTATTCAATTATCGATACTGCATATAGAGGAAATTCAGTTTATATTTATGATGCTGAATTCGCTGATGACAGAATTTGGTGCAATATTGGTTATGGTTGGATTAGTATAAATACTTTAAATGGACTTATAAGATAAAACAAGCTAATTTTTAGCTTGTTTTTTTATTACAAAATTCTAAAAACTATTTTTATAGCATTGTATACTAAATTATAATATAATTAATTAATGAATTTTATACTGTATTTGGTCAAAATAAATCTAGTTTGGAGGTTTTATGAATAGAATTTTTATCACAATTTTTTTAGGATATATCTTTGGATGTTTTCAAAGTTCCTATTTTTTAGGTAAAATATTTAAAAAAATTGATATTAGAACTCTTGGAAATGGTAACGCTGGAGCATCAAATGCAACTGTTTCCTTCGGTTGGAAATTTGGAGTTAGTGTTGCAATTCTCGATATCCTAAAAACTATTATTTCAACTATAATAATTAGAATATTATTTCAAAATTCTTTATCAGAAGGCAATTTAATTTTTTTAATTTATCTAAATGGACTCTTTGTTATTCTAGGGCATAATTATCCTTTTTATTTAAATTTCAAAGGTGGAAAAGGCACTGCATCTCTAGTTGGTTTACTATTTGCAATAAATATTAAATTTGGACTTCTTGGAATTTTAACTATGCTCATAATCACCATTGTAACTGATTATATTCCTCTTGGAACTATTGGACTTGTTATTTTATTTGTCCTTGGAACCATATATTTTAAATTTAATATATACTGTATTTTTATTTCAATATTTGTAGCAATATTAAGTGTATATAAACATATTCCAAATATAAAAAATATAATTTCTCATCAGGAAAATGGTTTAAGAAAAGCATTAAATAAAAAGGAGAAATAAATGAAAAATAAGAGTAGCCTATCCATTAAAACACAAATTTTTTATGGACTTGGTGTAAGTTATGCCATAGTCGATCAAATATTTGTTCAATGGGTTTTATATTATTATTTACCACCATCATCCTCGGGATTAACTCCTCTAGTGGCTCCCATATTTATAACTCTTACCTTAATTATCTCAAGATTTGTAGATATGATTTTTGATCCACTTATTGGATATCTATCAGACAATTTAAAGTCTCCTTGGGGTCGTAGGATACCATTTATAGCTATTGGAGCAATACCACTGGCGCTTTGTACGATTTTATTTTTCTATCCTGTATTTTTGCCATCTATACCTCTTCATTTAGTATTAACTGGCTCAATTTTTTTTATTTTTTATAGCGTTGTTGGAGCTCCATACAATGCACTAATACCAGAAATTTCAAATAACAAAATAGACAGATTAAACCTTTCTACTTGGCAATCACTTTTTAGATTAATATATACTGCAATTGCAATGATTCTTCCCGGTATTTTAATAAAATCTTTTGGACATGGAGATACTGAACTTGGAATTCGGAAGATGGTTATATCTCTAAGTTTATTTTCCTTACTTGGAATGTTTGCAACTGTTTTTGGTGTAAAAGAACCTAAAAATATAAATCTAACTGAAGAAAATAACAAAACTAATTTTAAAAAATCTTTAAAGGAAATATTTAAAAATAAATCATTTATATTTTATTTACTTGGATTATTATTTTTCTTTACAGGATTTAATACTTTAAGAACTTGTATTAACTACTATGTAGAAGATATCATGAACCTTGGTAAATCAGATTTAACATTAATATCTGCAATACTTTTTGGAAGTTCCGCATTATTTTTCTATCCAACAAATTTATTATCACGTAAATATGGTTATAAAAAACTAATGTTAGTTTCACTAGGAGCTTTGATAATACTTTCCCTTATCCTTTTTAATCTTGGTAAATTCATACCAGTTAAATTTGGATATTTAATATTTGCTTTAATTGGAGTTGCAATATCGGGAAGTGCTTTTATATTTCCACCTGCAATGCTTAGCGAAATTATTAATAAAGCAAATAAAAAAGAAAAATCTAATATGGAAGGTTTGTATTTTGGGATTCAAGGCTTCTTTTTAAAATTTGCCTTTTTAATTTCTGTTGGAATTATTCCTATACTACTTGTATCTGGAAATAATATTGATTTTTCACAAATATTTTTAAATAAAACATCAACTGTTCAAATCTCTGGAATTTATAATTCAACATTATTTTCTACATTTTCATTTATATTGTCTGGCATATTTTATTATTTATATAAGGAATAGATTGTTATCTTGAAAAATGAAGTTTTAAATTATTTAATTGAAAATATTTACACTCCAAATAATATGGAGATTTCAAATATTTTAGAAGAAAAACAAAATTCTAAATATTCTGCTCTAACATTTAATATTAATAATATATCTGCTCGATTTAGAATTTCCAATACAACACCAACTAAATCTGGACAATTTGTTGCCTTTTGGCAAAAAAATACTTACTTGTCTAACGAAGCTTTTTATTATGAAAATGCACCAGATATCTTAATCGTAACTTGTATTGATAATAATAATTTAGGACAATTTATATTTCCAAAAGATATTTTATTAAGAGAAAATATATTAAAAAGTAAGAACACCAGTGGTAAGATGGGGTTGAGAATTTATCCTGCTTGGGATGTTCCAACTACTAAGCAAGGTTTACAATCACAAAAATGGCAGTGCGAATATTTTATAGATTTAAGTAACTTAAAAAATATATCAAAAGAAAAACTTATTTATTTATATAAAAAAGACTAGATTAAAACCTAGTCTTTTTTTAATATCTTTATATTATAATTCTGTCATATCTATTTCTTTTCCTATTTCTCCACTAATCATAATAAATGCTCCTTCTAAAATCTCAACTTCATTATTGTTAGTAAGATTATCAAAAATTAACAAACCTTCTTTATTATAAACATTTATCCTAACATCTTTATAATTATTATTAAAATTTAATTTAGTATCACTATCTACTAAATACCAATTTGAATAATTACTCTTTTTAATTTTTAATCCATTTATTTTTTCAAATTCAAATTTAGGTATATCCTTTGAATTTATAAAATCAAATAATCTAAATGTCATTTTATTATTGTCTAATTTTAAACTTCCTGTATTTGTTACAGTTTCAATATAAGAATCAGCTACATTATTATTTTTAATTTTAAAAGGTATCTCATTTAATGTTACGTATCCTGGCAACTTATCATCTACATGTAATTTTGACATTGCAAAAACAGAATATATATTATTACGAGATAAATTTGTTTGTAACCACACTTCCATCTAAATCTGACCAAGTTGAATTATCTTTATAATTTTCTACTTTTTGAGCAATTATTTTATTGTCATTATAGTAATCATTAATAGTATTTTTTTCTAAAAATATTTTATTATCTATCTCTTTAAATTTTATTCTTTCATAATTATCTTCCATTTCCTCTTCTGACCAAAAATATCCATCTTCTCTATAAATATATTTATGTGATTCTAAATTTTCTCTTCCCATTGTTATTGTTAAAACATTATTATTAATACTAATATTTGAAATCATAGGAACCATACCTATATAATAATTCCCAGTATAATCTAATAACTTTTTACCTATTTCTTTTTCTTTAGGTATTATAATTTTCTCATTATTTTTTACTAATACTTCTTTTTCCTTTAAAATATTTGTAGTTAATTCTTCTACTATTGGATTTATTTGAGAAGGCATTGTTGAAAGTCCTACTACTGTTAATTTTTCATCAGGTACTGTGAAAACTTGTGTTTGATACTGCATAGTTCCACCACTTTTAGAATAAATATTTATACCTGTATACTTAGAATCTACACTATCCCAACCCAATCCATTAAAAAATGCTTCCGAGCCTAATTTTGATAGTATTCCTTGATCTTCTTTAAATAATTTTATAGATTCTTTACTTAATATTTCTTCATCTTCAGATAATATTTTTTCAACAAATATTGCTATATCTTCTGCTGTTGATGCTAGTCCTCCTGTTCCCATAAATCCTTCGGACATTAATTCTCTAGGAACTATATTTCCATACTGATCATAACTTCTAGCAAAATCTTCATCCTTTAATTTTTTATTTGAAGAATAATAAGTTTGTTCTATATTCATAGGTTTAAAAAATTTCTCATTTAAATATTCTTCATAAGTTTTCTCACTAATTTTCTCTACTAAATATTGAGATATATTAAATCCTTCATTACAATACACACTATATTCTCCTGGATTAGATTTTAATATTTCATCTTCTAAATACCTTAAATTATTTATTGTATGATTTTCACTAGTATCCTCATCAACTAAAAAAGCATCATAAAAATCAGCTCCTGGTAGTCCTGATGAATGATTTAACAACATTCTAACAGTTATATCCTTATATCTTTCATCTGCCATTTTAAATTCGGGAATATAATTTATTAATTTTTCATCTAAATCTAATTTATTTTCATCCTGAAGTTTTAATATTGAAGCAGTGACATATAATTTAGAAATTGATCCCATATTAAAAATAGTATCTTTAGTTAATTTTATATTTTTAATATTATCTACTTTTCCAAAACTCTCCTCATAAATAATATTTCCATTTTCCATAACTAAAATATTTGTAGCCGGAATATTTAATTCTTCCATAGATTTATTTAAATCTTTTTTCATTTTATCTATAGATTCATTGTATTTTACATCTTTAATATATTCTCTTTGAGTATTGCTATTAGATATATTTTTAGTATTATTACATCCTAAACTTAATAATCCCATTCCAAAACATAAAGCAATAATCGCTATTTTTTTCAAACTATTTTTTTTCTTCATTCTATCCCCTTTTATTCAAAAATATCATTTATTAAATTATCTATCATAAAATCAAAAACTTCTAAATGATCAAAAATCATTTCATTTTTATCTAATACCATAGAAAATAAAACTCCAATAACTGCCAATCCTTTATCTTCCTCTATTTTAAATTTTAAATTTGTTTTTTTTATCTCTTCTCGTAAATCATTTTTTCCCCTATAATCAACTTCATCTAATTTATCTTTAGGAACTTTATTCATAAGAGATATAAAGTCTGGATTATTTGTTTCTGCTATAAAATTATTTTTTGAATATTCTCTATAAACTAATTTTAGCATTTTTGATAAATCCTCTTTAGTTGAATTAATATTCAATGAGTTTATCATTATCTTTTTAAGATTTTTTTGGACATCAATTAGAATCTCAAAAAACAAATCTTCCTTTGATGAATAAAACAAATAAAAAGCTCCTTTTGATATTCCTGATTTTTTACAAAGTTCATCTACACTAGTTTTTTTATATCCAACATTAGACCAACTATCTTTGCAATTGCTTATAATTTTATTTTTAATATTTTCCTTTTCAATTTCAGTAAATTTCTTTGCCATAATTAAACCTCTTTTCTTTATGACTATTTTTGTTTTTTAAGTCACAGTTATAATATATCAGTTTTTTATTTAAGTCAATATAATTTTATATAAAAAAACTAGGTTTTAATAACCTAGCTTTAACATCTATTAAATTCACATTCTCTTAAAAAGATTTTATCAAATAAAAATGAAAATATAATTACAAAAACTACTGCAAATAAATTATCTACCACTCTGATAATAGCTGCACTATTTGATCCATATATTAGCATTGCCATTGATAATGCTCCAAGTGCATTAAACATAGTTTGATATTTATATGTTGCACAAAAACCAACTATCATTCCACCAATCAGTCCCATATATGAATATATACTTTCTGGAAAAATATAAATTAAAATCATAAATAATATTGATCCAAGTATTGTCCCTAAAACTCTATTGATAAGTTTTTCTTTTCTCATATGTGGAAATGGTGTAAGTACTGACATAGTTGCTATTCCAATCCACATACTCTTTTCAAGTCCTAATAACTCACCAAGAAAGACTGCACCTGAAACTCCTAAAGATAATTTTATTTTCCATAAACTTTTTGAATCAATTTTACTAAATTCAATAAATAAATCTTTATAATTCTTATCAAATTCAATCTTTCTATGATTTCTGAAAAGACATAGAGATATTAATATTCCACCACAAATTATTGCTATAAATCTATTTGTATAATCTATATTATTACTATTTCCATATATTAATAAATATGAAAGTACAATAATTGCATGATTATAAAATTCTACTCTATATGTTGATAAAAATACAATTATAAAAATTGAAATTATATTAATACATAATGACATAAAGGCACTACTATTACTTGCTAAATATGGAGATACTGCCAATATAATAAATATTAACATCATAGATATAACACTATCTCTAAGTTTATATCCCAAATGAATTTGTCTAAATGTTAATAAAAATAATAATACAGATACTCCTACAATTGAATTTTCACTTCCAAATATTTTAGTAAATAATAATACAAAGAGAACACAAAAAATTATAGTAATTAAATCTTTAAATATAAAATTTAGTATATATTTTCTTTTCTGTTTTTTTATTTCTGCTGATTTTATCAATTTTTTTGAATCTGCTGCACTTAGTTGTAATTGATCGTAAAATTTCAAACTTAATCCTCTTTTCTCATATTAATATTTAATTCTTTAATAATATTTAACAATAAATTAAATTGTTCCTCTTCCAAATTATTTTCTATTTCAAAAAGTGGAGATAAGTAATTTTCATAAGTTTTATTTAACTCACTAATACCTATATCTGTTAATTTCAAATAATAAATTCTTCCATCTTGCTCTGACTTTACTTTCTCAATTAATCCTTTCTTGCTTAGGGCATTTACCAATCTACTTATATTCGATTTTGGTAACTCCATCTTATTTGAAAGTTCTAATGATGTAAGTTCAACTTTAGATAATTTTAATCTTGTTAATAAATCAAACTCCTGTCTTGTTGTAATACTATTTTCAAATCCCCTTTGAAGTATTTCACTAGCAAAAACTCTCAGTTCCTGCATATCTTTTAATTTTGCAATTAGTTCTTTATCTTTCATTATTCTCCCCTTAATAGTTTTCAATGATAACTATTATTTTATGATTTTTATTTTTCTATGTCAATAAAAAAAGACAAAGAATATACTTTGTCTTTAAAATATTATTAAATTTTATTTTTTTGTAATTCCAATAAATACTCCACCTAATACAACTAAAATTAATCCTATAACAACATAAATCATTTCTTTTTTTGTCTTTTCTTCTTTTAAAATCAAAATCCCACAAATAGTTGCTATAACAACATTCATCTGTGTTAGAGTAAAACCTACTGATAGTCCATTTAAAACATTTGAAATCATTAAAGTTATATTTCCAATTGCAAAAATAAATCCTGTTATAATATGAAAAAGTATTTTTTTATTTATAATTTTTCCTTTAAATTCTTTTTTTGATAGTATAAATGCTCCTATTAAAACTCCAAAACCTTGAGGTATAAGAGCATTCCAAATATTAATATCTGCAATTCTCAATATCACAAAGCACAAAACCTATTGAAGATAATACTAAGGTTGCTATTCCCTTTTTTAAATTTCCATTATCTATATCACTTACTTTGTCTTCTTTAAAGGTTGTAAGCCATACACCAATTATTATTAAAATAATTGCAATACTTCCCAAGATATACTGAAAACTTTTTGTCCATTCATTAAAATATAAAACCCCTACAAGAGTAGCTCCTATAAGTTGAGTTCCCGTTGATATTGGTGTTCCTTTTGATATCCCAACGAACTCAAATCCTTTTATCTGATTTATTAATCCATAACTAAGAGCTATTCCATCTATGAATGATATTAAAATTAATGTTTTAGTTAAATATTCAGGTCTTTTAAATATTGATATTAAAATTCCTGCTATAAAAATTCCAAGTCCCATCCCCATAACTTTATCTGTTGATTTCCCACCAATTTTTGTCATAACAATAGGCTGTATTCCCCACATAAGTGCAGGAATCAATCCAAATAAAATGTTTTTCAAACTTTAAACCTCTCTATTTTTTAATATTTTTACATATTAATTATATTTCCAAAATTCTTTTTAACTGCAAAATCATATATTCTTTTTGCAACCATAATATCAAGAACAGCATTTCCCGTAGTTTCAAAGAAAGTTATTTCATTATCATTTTCTCTACCAATAATTTTTTTAGAAATTACTTCTCCTAGTTCACCATTTACTTGTGAAATATCAAAAATATTTTTTTCTATCATTTGAACAAAATCTCCACTTTCAACTAAAGCATCCTTTGTATCACAATATATCTTATCAGCCTTTAATATTAATTTACTATCTATCTCCGCCATATCTGGAGTATAAGAACCAACTCCATTTACATGTGCTCCCTCTTGAACCCAATCTCCATTGAAAGTTGCATTTCTTGCAGTTGTAACAGAAGTAATTATGTCTGATTCTTTTATTGAATTTTCTAAAGATATACATTCTTCTATGACAACATTATATTTCTTAGAATATTTTTCATTCATTTCATTTACGAATTTTTTTCTATTATCTTCATTAATATCAAAAATATAAACTTTTTCTAAATCTCTTATGGCTAAAACTGCTTCTAATTGTAATTCAGCTTGTCCACCTGCACCAATCAATGTAAATACTTTGCTATCTTTTTTGGCTAAAATATCAGTAGCTGCACCAGATATAGCACCTGTTCTAAGTTGAGTTAAATAAGTTCCATCCATCATACTTATTGGAAAACCTGTCTTATCATCAACTAAAAGCATTAAAGATGGAACTGAAGTCATTCCTTTTTTTATATTATCAGGATAAACACTAACTATCTTAATCCCAAGAGCTCCTTCATCAGCTAAATATCCTGGCATGTAAAGACTTTGTCCATTATATTTTGAAATGTCTAAATTTGTTCTTAATGGTATATTTGCTTTACCTTCTGAATATGCTTTTAATGCTAATTTATTTGCCTCTATTACTTCTTTTATATCAATAACTTCTGCCATTTCTTCTGCATTTAATACTAAAATTTCCATTATAAAATCTCCTTTATATTAACTATAAATATCTCTTATACCTTTCATATCTTCGCCATACTCTTCAACTATTTCATCATGAAATTTATCTATAAGTTTCAAACAATATGCATCATGCTGAACATATTCTTTAGCAAAGAAAGATAAAAATTTATTTTTTGTATACATAGCTGAAACTTCACTATCTGATATAATTCCACCATACAAAAATATCTCATCATCTGCAATAACAGTTATCCATCTATGGCTCATATCTTCAAGCCTTTCCATTTCAAAACCGTGAGCAAAAAATTTCTTTAAGCCACTTTTATATTTTTGATCTTTATCATATAAAATAACTACACTTTTTGATATTTCATCAATTTTTTTATTTATTAAACCAGTTAATTCATCATTTAAATCATCAGTCCATATTTGAATATATAAAGAAGCTTTTGCATTTAAAATAACCTCTTCTATTTTCATAAATAAACTATTATAATCCTGTAACTCCCATATACCTTCTGCGTCATCAATTAAAGGTATATTTTTTGCTAATTCTTCAAAGGAATTTAATGTATTATCTAAGGATTTTCTTGATAACTTCACAAGTTCCTCAGGCGAAATTGCTTTATATAAATTAACTTTCTCTGTACTATAAAGTTCTAAAACACCTCTAGACATCAAAGTTTCTATATGATTATAAATTTTAGATCTTGATATTCCTGAATACTTACTTATTTCATATCCAGTACTCTTGCCATATTTAAGCAAAGTTATATAAATTTTTGCCTCAACTTCTGAAAAATTCATTTCTTTTAATTTATTTATTAATGACATATATTTCCTCCAAATAAATAGTCGTTACCTTTAGTAACTACTATGTTGATTTATTACTAAATTGTCAATCAATATTTATTATCAACAAAAAAAGACTAAGATATTTTACTATCCTAGTCTTAAAAATTTTTATTATTAAGCTTTTTTTACAAATTCAGATTTTAAATTCATAGGTCCAAATCCTGGAATTTTACATCCAATATCATGTCCATCAAAACCTTCTTGTAAAACAATCGATTTTACTTTTGTTCCTTGTTTTAAAGGCTTAGACTCACCCTTAACCTTTAAATCTTTTATTACTACAACATCATCACCATCTTTAAGTTCATTTCCTACAGAATCTCTGATGATGCTTTTCTCTTCCATCTTTTCCATATCTAGTCTTGTCCATTCATGAAAACATTCAGGACATATGAATAAATTACTATCTTCATATGTATATTCACTATTGCACTTTGGGCAATTTGGTAAATTCACAATATCACATCCTTTCACATATAGTATACAGGAAAAAAATAACTTAACAATCTTTATCCTAACTTTTAAATTATAATGTGCTTAAATACTTGCCTTTATAACAAGAGCATAAGAATTATCTTTTTCATACTCTTCTTTTTTAAAACTGCCAAAAATTTTAATATCACTAAATCCTGCTTTTTCTAAAAGTTTAATTAAATTTTCAGATCTTATTGGATATAACATTTCACTATTCTCATAAATATTATTATTAACTTCTAATCTAGTATTAAAACTAATTTTATTTTTATCTTCTATATTTTCATAAAATCTATAAAACTTTAGATTATCCCCTTCAATAATTGGCAACTTTTTTATATCTTTATCTAAAATACGATTATAATTTATTATTTGCAAAACAAGTTTGCCATTGTCATTTAAAAGATTACTTGATTTTATTAAAAAATCTAATATTTCTTCATCATTCTCTAAGTGAACCAATGAATTACCAATACAATAAATTAAATCAAACTTTTTATCAATCTTATCTATATCCAACATATTTAAAACTCTAGCATCTATATCTTTATAATTTTTCTTTACTAAATTTATCATACTTTCATTTAAATCTATTGCTGTTACATTATGATTTAAATTGGCAAATACTTTTGAATATCCACCATTACCACAAGCTATATCTAAAATATTCACTCTATCAGATTTAATACTTTCTTTTAAAAACTGAATTTGATAATCCCCTACTGGAAAAATCTCATTATAATATTTTGATATTTCATTATAAAATTTTGACATAATTCCTCCCCATTTAAAATATATTATCTACATCAATTATACACAATAAAAAAGAAACTAGTTAAAAACTAATTTAAAATTTAATAAATACTATTTTTTTATATATTACAATTTTTTTGAATCTATATTTTCACTTAAATATTTATCCATTAATAGCGATAAATTCTCAAGTTTTTCTTCCATATTATCAGTATCTTTAAACTTTAAAACTTCCTCTACTTTAAATTCAAAATCATTTTTACCATAAATATTCCATAACTCTTGAAGTAATTTATTTGAATGTCTATTAATCTCAAGCTGAAATTTATCACTATTAAAAGCTCTATCTATATCCTTAGATTCTTTTAAAAATAAATCTCTTGAACTTTTACAATAGATTGAAACTATCCCCATCTTGCTAACTCTATTTTTCCATTCTAAAATAGCATCTTTTTTATCTTCTTTTTTCATCTTTATACCTACTAATCTTAATCTTACAATATCTTATTTTTCTCTAAAACTACAATAAGCTAAATGATCATTTACCATTCCTATCGCTTGCATAAAAGCATATATAGTAGTTGA
>CAMIZH010000020.1 GCA_946403255.1 uncultured Peptoniphilaceae bacterium
ACCAAGCTATTAAAGAACTTGGAGACAACTTAGAAGTTGTTGCTCTTGCTGAAGACGAAACTATCGAAGCAGTTATTAAAACTGATAATTCTTATTTTATTGGATTCCAATGGCATCCTGAAGAATTAATTAACAATGATGACGAAGATTCTTTAAATATTTATAAAGCTCTTGTAAATAAAGCAAATGAAAGAGCAAATAATAAATAATCCATAACATAGTTATTTGAAATTTCTATTCTTGTTAAAGGACTTTTATAGTCCTTTTTTATTGCAATAAAAAATAGAGGATTTCTCCTCTATTCATATAAAAATAAATCTGATAAAAATCCATGAGTTTCTTGTGGATTTATAAATTTCATAAGTTCATTTTTATTTTCATTTTTACAAAATACTACTAATGTATCTCCACTTTCAAATTTGGTTTTTCCTCTTGGGACTACAGCCGTTTCATTATCTCTTACAATTCCTCCAATAAGTGTACCTTCTGGAAGTTTTATTTCTTCCATTGTTTTACCTATTACATCAGAATCATCTGCAAGTTTAATTTCTAAAACTTCTGCCTCTCCACCAAACATAAGATGTATTGAGATTCCATTTCCAGCTCTTATTTTTTTGATTATTTTATTTGATGTTATTATCATTGGATTTAAAGTTATAAAATTTAGTTCATCAAGTATTTTCGAATAACTTAATGCATCTACTTTTGATATAACTTTTTCTACTCCAACCTTTTTCGCCATAAGGGATAATGCAATATTTAATTCATCATTTTCAGTTGCTGCAACAAAAACATCTGCTTTATCTATTTCTTCATCTTTGAAAAAATCTGCTCCTGCTAATTTTTGTCTTACTACAAAAGCTTCTGGTAATTTTTTTCTAAACTCTTTTAAAGTATCTTCGTCTTTTACAACTATTTTTACATTATCATCAAAAAGTCTTTTACTTAATTCTTCTGAAATTCCATTTCCACCAAGAATAACTATATTCTTTTCTTCTTTTCTTTCTTCTATTTTAAAGAATTTATTTTTAAAAGTTATTATATCTCTTGAAAGTCCAATTAGATATAGATAATCCCCATCTTCAATTGTTGTTTCTCCTGATGGTATTATCAAATTATTTTTTCTTGAAATTGCAGCAACTAAAACTGTTGCTAATGATCCAATATCTTTTATTTTTTCACCTTCAAAAGTAGACCCTGATTCTATTTGATGTCCTACTACTTCAATTTTTCCATTTGCAAAGGAATCACTTGGATAATCTGCATCTTCTTCTATAATTGTTCTTATAGTTCTTGCTGTTTCAAGTTCTGGATTTACTACATAATCTATTCCTAAAGATTCTTTTAAATAAAATAATTCATTTATTGATTCTGTATTGTTTATTCTAACAATAGTATTTTTGGCACCTAAGTTTTTAAGTGCCGTTGATACTAAAATATTTGTTTTATCTGAATCTGTTAATGCAAGTGCATAGTCAAATTTTTCTACATTGAAAGTTGATAATAGTTTTGTATCCATTCCATTTCCAACTATTGTTTCTACTCTTTTTGAATGAGCAACTGCATTTAAAGCATCATAATCTGTATCTATTACTGTTATATTTACTTTATCTATTTCAAGAGTTTGAATTACTTTAGAGCCAATTCTTCCTGAACCAACGATTAAAATATCCATTTTTACTCCTTTATATTCTCTCTCTAAATCTCCTTGGTGTTATAAGCGCAAGAAGTGTAAAGAATTCTAATCTTCCTAGTAACATTAATGCACAGAATAATAATTTATATCCTGGTGCAAAAAATGCAAATGTCTGTGTTGGACCTACTAATGAAAATCCGGGTCCTACATTTGAAAGCATTGTAGCTACTGATGATATTGATGTTATAAGATCAACTCCACTACTTGCTACTATTCCTGATGCTACTACAAAAATTAATATATATACACTTAGATATGAAGATATTCCAAGAACAACTTCTTCATTTACTATTTTATTATTTATTTTAATTGGAACTACTGCCTTTGGATGTAGTGCCTTTTCAATTTCTCTTTTAACCATTTTCACAACTACTACTATTCTAATTACTTTCATTCCCCCTGCTGTTGAACCAGCACAAGAACCTACGAAAAATAATAATAATAATATATATTTTGAAAGTGTTGGCCATAAATCAAAGTTAGCATTTGAATAACCTGATGTAGACATAATTGAAGAAACTTGGAAAGATGAATCAACTAAAGTCTTTGACATTTTTCCATATCCAGAAAAATAAAGATCTAGTGTAATAATTAAAATTGCTAAAAATATAATTAAATAATATGCTCTAAATTCATCATCTCTTACAATTTCTTTAAACTTTCCTTTGTATAAATAATAGTGAAGTGTAAAGTTAGTACCACAAATTATCATAAATATTGTTAGTACTATTGGTATATAATTCCCACTAAATGCTCCTACTGAATCTACTTTTGATGAAAATCCACCAGTACCTACTGTTCCCAATGTATGAACTATTGCATCAAAGGGTGTCATTCCACCAAATAATAAAAGTACAAAAAGAATTACTGTTATAAACATATATATTACATAAAGTCTTTTTGCTGTTTGGCTCATTTTAGGCTCAATTTTTCCTGCAACTGGTCCTGGAGATTCTGCTTTAAATATTTGAAAACCACCTATTCCAAGTTTCGGAAGCAAGCTAAGTGTAAATACTAATATCCCCATACCGCCTATCCAGTGAGTCATACTTCGCCATAAAACTACCGAATGTGGAACTGATTCAATATCTGGTATTACTGTTGCTCCTGTTGTTGTAAATCCCGATATTATCTCAAAAAGTCCATCTATATAAGTTGGAACTGATTCTGATAAATAAAGTGGAAGAGCTCCAAATATTGAAACTAAAATCCAAGCAAGTGAAACTATTAAAAGTCCATCTTTTGGAGAAACTTTTTGTCTACCTCTAGGAGCATTTAGCGTCATAACAATTGCTGCTAAAACCATTAGTAGTAAAGTTACTAAAAAAGCATTTCTAGCTCCATCGCCTGTTACTGCACTCATTGCCAGTGCTGGAAGCATAAATACACTTTCTATTGCCAGTATAACTCCAAGGATCTTACAAGTGATTGCGTAATTCACTTAATATTCCCCCTCTTTTAGTCGGCTTATAAAAATGTTGTTTCATAATATCTATTTGTTCATGTCTACAGAAAACTATAATTCTATCATCAACTTGAAGAACAGTATCCCCATTTGGTACAAGAACATCTCCACCTCTTACAACTGAAGATATTAAAAGACCTTCTGGAAGATCTAAATCTTTTATTGGCTTATTTAATATTTTAAGTTTTTCATTTAAAATTATTTCTGTAAATTCTGCTTCACCATCAAGAGTTAAACTAACTCCTAAAGCTCCACTACCTCTTACTACTTTTAAAATTTCTGATGCTGTTATAAATGATGTGTTAAATGCTCCATCAAGTCCAAGTCTGTCTAGTATCTTGTTATAATTTGGTCTTGATATTTTTGCAACTGATTTATACATTCCACCTTGTTTTACAGTTAAAGCCATTAATAAATTTGTTTCATCTATTCCTGTTGCTGCAACAAAAGCGTCATAAGAATCTATCATTTCTTCATTTAAAAGGTTAAAGTCCGTTCCATCTCCATTTATAATTACACAGTTTGGAATTCTTTCTTTAAGCTCCATACATCTGTCTTCATCTTTTTCAATAATAGTAGTTTCAACTCTTTCTTCAGAAAGAATCATCCCAAGATACATTCCTAGTTTTCCTCCACCTATAATCATAACTTTTTTTACATCTTTAGCCTGATTTATATGTGAATGTGTACGATCAAATTCTTCAATATCAAAACTTGCACCACTTACTAGTATTACATCATTTTCTTTTAAAACTGTATCTCCATTTGGAATTATTGTTTCTCCATTTCTAGAAATTACTGTTATAAGTAGATTTTCAAAACCTTCTAATTCAAATAATTTTTTCCCAATGAAATTTTCATCAGAACCAATATTAAAATCAACAAGTTTTACTCTACCTTCTGCAAACTCATCACTCATAAGAAGATATCTTTTTAATAGATATTTTTCTATACTTTTAGCTGTTGCATGATCTGGATTTATAATATGATCTATTCCAAGCTCGTCTATTATAAAATTAATTTGTTTATAATATTTTGAATTTCTAACTCTAGCAATTGCTTTTTTACATCCCATTTTTTTTGCAACTGATGAAATTAAAACATTTGCTTCATCATTTGTTGTAGTTGCTAAAATAAGGTCATATGAACCAATTCCTATTTCTTTTAAAATTTCAAAATCCAATGCATTGGCGTTTATCGTTAAAACGTCTAAAGAATTATTTACATTTTCAATTACTTTTTCATTCATATCAATAACTGTTACATCACATTTTTCATAAATAAGTGAGGAAGCTAGTCTAAATCCTAACTTCCCACATCCAACGATTAAAACTTTCATTTTGCCTCCGTTAAAAACTTCTATCTATTTCTAGATCATATTTAAAATTATCATCAATCATAATTTTTTTCGAAATATATTCTTTTATTTCTTCTATGTCTTTATCAGATTTTACTAAATCACCATCAACAACTACTTCTACACTTATTAAATCTTCTTCCATTAATAAGTCGTGAAAAGAAATTACAGGATTATCTTCTTTAATTAAATTTTCTAATATTCTAGCAATTTCTTTTTCAACTAAACTGTAAGCACCTACTGGGTCAACATGAATTGAAATCTCACAATCTAATTCATCTTTTACAGCACGTTCAGCACTATCAATTATAATATGCGCCTCAGTTAAAGACATATCATAAGGCAGTTCCGCATCAAGAGTTACAAAAGTTTTTTGGGGTCCATATTTTGAAATAATAATATCATGAATTCCCAAAATATCATCGTAACTTAAAACAATTTTCTCTATATCTTTAATTAATTCCTCATCAGGAGCTTCTCCAATTAAATCACTTAAAGTATCTCTAATTAGTTCATAACCTGAATAAATAATAAATAAACTTACAAGCATTCCAACATATCCATCTACTAAAATTCCAGTAAATTTATAAACTAGAATAGATAACAATACTACACTTGTTATAAAAACATCTCCTAAAGAGTCTTTATACTGTGCTAAAAGTGGTGTAGAATCTATTCTTTTTGAAATACCTTTATACATTTTTGCCATATAAAATTTCACAATTATTGAAAAGAACATAAGAGCAATAGAAACAAAAGAATACTTTATTTCTTTTGGATTTATAATTCTTTCATAGGAAACTTTTACAAACTCAAATCCTGCAACTAAAACAAATGCTGAAATAATAAGTGCAACTATATACTCTATTCGCCCGTGGCCATAAGGGTGTTCCTTATCCGCAGGTTTTACAGCAATTTTTACACCAATTATTGTAACAACAGATGAAACTGAATCTGTAACATTATTTATTGCATCAGCGAGAATTGAAACAGAACCTGTAAAAAGAAACAATAACATCTTTATTGCAGATAATAATAAATTTAAAAATAATCCTGCGAAAGATGTCATTGTAGAAATTTTAGTTCTATTTTCATTCTCAGTACCATAACTACCAGCTTTTAAAATACTTTTAATTACCATACATTACCTCTTAATATCTTGATATTATACAATAGTTTTTTAACCATATCAAATAATTATCGTTGAATTCTGAAACTACCTACTATAGAATTATCTTAGGTGATTAAGGTGAAACAAATTACAATAATATCTAAAACAACTCTAATTGAAACTTTTATTTATGAAATTTTCTGCGATGAATATAAATATAAGGGAATTTCAGATATCAACTCCCCTATACTGAGTATAATCAAAGAAAGAAGGCCCTTTTTATCAAAAATATCTGTAATAAATGAAAACAAAGAATTTATGTCTATTTATAAAAATTATAAAACTCCATTAAATAATACTTTGTTTACCATAAAAATTAAAGATAATACATACAAGCTAAAAGAATCTAACACTTTTAAAGTTCCTGATTTTTCAATAAATTCAGAATTTGGAAATCTTTCTGTAAATGGAACTATTGCTAATGGAAAATATTATATTAGTTTAAATAAAAATAATATTGCAGAAATTTTTTCTAAGAGAAACAAAGATACTAAAGAATATAAAATAAATTATAATTATATTTCTTCAGATATTGAAAATCTTATTATTTCTATAGTTATTATAATAGATAATTTATATCACTATTATTAATAAAATTAAGGTACTTCCTAAAGAAGCACCTTTTTTATTATTTTAAATAACTTATATATTTGTCTATTCTTTCATTTACCCTATCTTCTCCCATAATCATTCCTATTGAATAAATATCTGGAGAATTTACAAGTCCAGTTATGGCAAGTCGAATTACTGTTGAAACATCTGCTATAGATCCTTCAAAGTTTTCTGGAGTTTGTTTGTATTCTTTCATCTTAACTGCAAAGTTATATTTTTCTGATATTTCACGAACTTTATCAAACCATTGTGAATTATTATCTTCCATTGAAAAAGTAGCTTTATATTCTTCTAAAAGTTTTATAGCCATTTCATTTGAAACATTTTCTGGAAGGCTTTCATACTCTGTAAAACATTCATCAAAGAAATAAGATATAAAATCAAACATTTGAGAAGCATAAACTAAATCTTTTCTAGGTTTTTTTCCATCTCTTCCAATTGAAAATAGCACTTTAACTTCTTCTTTTTTATCTTTTATAATATTATATTTTTCAACTTCATATTCTTTTGCCCAGTTATAGAAAAATTCTACTACATCATCTATTTCCATAGATACTAAAACTTCTTTTGATATATCTTCTAATTTATTAATATCAAAAAGAGCTCCTGAGCCAGACATTTTATCAAGTTTAAATTTAAAATCATACATTGATAGTTCTTTGTTCTTCATTCTCCACTCTTCAAAGTTAGAGTTTAAAATAGTCATTAAATATTCAAGTAGTGCTTCTTTTGAATATCCCAGTTTTTGATAAAATTCTAATGAAAGTTCAGGGTCTTTTCTTTTAGAAAGTTTTCTTTTATTTCCATCATCCATTTTCATAATATGAGCTGTATGACAATATATTGGAGCTTTCCAACCTACTGTTTCAAAAAGTTCTATGTGAACTGGAAGAGTTGCAAGCCATTCTTCACCTCTTACTACATGAGTAATTCTCATAAAGTGATCATCTACAACATGTGCAAAGTGATATGTTGGAATACCATTTTGTTTTAATATAACAATATCCATATTGTTTGGATGAATTGTTACACTTCCACGAATTGCATCTTTAATTTCCAATGATTCTTCAGGATTTCCAGTAGATTTTAATCTTAATGTCCAAGGTTTATCTTGTGATAAATTTTCTTCTATTTCTTCAAAAGTTAAATCTCTATCCTTTGCAAATTCACCATAATATCCAGTTGTTAAATTTTCTTTTATTTGTTTTTCACGAATAACTTCAAGTTCTTCTTCACTTACAAATGAAGGATATGCTTTATTATTTTCTACTAAGTACTTTGCAACACTTTGATATATTTCTTTTCTTTCTGATTGATGATATGGTCCGTAATTTCCTACTTCTCCATCTAAAGTAACACCTTCATCAAAATTTATATTAAAGTAGTTAAGAGCATTTATTATAACTTCTTCTGCTCCTTCAACTTTTCTTTTATGATCTGTATCTTCAATTCTAAGAATCATAGTTCCTTTTGATTGATGAGCAAGTCTTTCATCAACTAATGCTCCGTATAAATTACCTAAATGAATAAAACCAGTTGGAGATGGAGCGAGTCTTGTAACACAAGCACCTTTTTCTAATCTTCTTTGTGGAAATTTTTCTTCATAATAGTCTATATTTTTATCAATATTTGGAAATAATATTTCTGCTAATTTTTTATAATCCATATTTTATTCTCACTCCTTAATTGCTGTATTATATCACATCTAAAAGATTTAATCATATAGGCTAGCAATAAAAAATAACCCTATTTACATAAGGTTATTTCAAAATTTTTATTATAATAGACCTTTGAATTTTTCAAATCTTTCATCAACGTCTTTTTCTTCTATATCTTTCATTTTTGTAAGTTCTAAAGCTCCTTCAATCGCAAGTTCTAAAGCTTTATTTTCCTCTTTTTCTAAAATTTCTCTACCTTTTTTTACATAAGTTCCAAGTAAATTAAATTTCTCCATAACTCTATGTTCAACTTCTATATGTTCAAGTAGTTCTTTAAAAGTCCAATCCTTAGTCATTTCTGTTATAACTGATTTATGAGGCACATTAATTCCTGCATCTCTTAGTGCAATTAAATAATCGCTTAAATCTTTTCTATCAAAATCTGAGAATAATAAAAATTCTATATCTTTTCTTTCCTCTGATTTATCCTTAGAACTTTCATAACCTTCAATTCCCATTAAGAAACCTACTTTTTCAAGAAGTTTTTCTTCTTCAACATTTGCTATCTCTATATTAAATTTATTTGCAATTTCTACAATATCTGCATATCTTTTACTATCTTTATCAAATCCATAAATTAAAATTTTCTTTTCCATAATATCACTCCTCTTTTTCTATAATACCCTAAACTTTCCTTTATCTTCAAGTATATTACTATTATAAGATTCCATATCGTGGTATAATACATATTAGATTATAGGAGGTGTTACTTTTGGAACAAAACAAAAAACATCTAGCAAAGGGATTTTTTCTAACAATTTTTGGTGCAATTTCCTGGGGTTTTTCTGGAACTTGTGGTCAATATCTAATGACTGTTAAAAATCTTGATTCTAAATACATAGCAAATACTAGACTTTTCTTTGCAGGTCTTATACTTATTTTAATTTCAATATTAAAAGATAAAAAAGATACTTTCAAGATTTTTAAAAACAAAAAAGATACTATTACACTTATTGTATTTGGTATTTTTGGAATGCTTGCTTGTCAATATTCCTATTTACAGGCAATTTACTACACAAATGCACCTACTGCCACAGTACTACAATTTTTAAGCTCAGTTTTTATGATAATTGGAGTTTGTCTAATAGATAAAAGACTTCCAAAAAAAATAGAACTCTTTGCAATTTCACTTGCAGTACTTGGTACATTTACACTTGCAACACATTTTAATTTAAATAATTTAGTTATTACACCAACAGGATTTTTATGGGGAATAATTTCGGCACTTTCAGTTGTTGTTTATTCTATACTTCCATTAAAAATACTAAAAAAATATTCAAGCATTATTGTAACTGGATTTGGAATGTTTATTGGTGGTGTTTTCTTAGGTCTTATTATAAAACCTTGGAATATTAATATTGATTTTGATCTTATGACAATACTTGGGCTTATTGCAATTATAGTAATTGGAACTATTTTTGCCTTTACTTGCTTTCTTGCTGGAGTAAGTATTATTGGTCCAGTAAAAGGTTCACTAATAGCAGGCCTTGAAGCTATTTCATCTTTAATTTTTTCTATTCTACTTTTAGGAGAATCTTTTGGAGCATATGATTTACTAGGTATGGCACTTATTTTAACTGCAGTGTCTGCTCTTAGTTTAAAAAAAGAAACAGAGTAATTTTCTACTCTGTTTCTTTTTTTATATTTATATTTTTATCTTTTCTCTTTGTAAAAAATATTATCATAGAAATTATTCCAACTATTAAAATACAAACTCCAATTATTGTAGAGTAAAAACTTATATTATCAGCTACAACTTTCCAAGCTTCCTTTGCAAAGCTTCCTAAATATATTAATACACTATTCCAAATTAAACTTCCTAAAAGTGATAATGGAATAAATATACTTAATTTCATATTTGCAGATCCTGCTGGTATTGAAATCAAACTTCTTACTATTGGAACAAATCTTCCAAAAAACACAGCTTTGTTTCCATGTTTTAAAAACCACTTATCAGCTTTTTCTATATCTTCTTCTTTTAATCTTAGTGTTTTTCCTATTTTACTATTTACAATATCTATTAATCTTTCTTTACTTAATTTTCTACCTATCATATATAAAATTATCGCACCTATTAATGCTCCTATTGTTGATGAAATTATCATTCCAAAAATAGTGAGATGTGTATATGTAGTTAAAAACCCTCCAAAAGATAATATTATTTCTGATGGTATTGGTGGAAAAATATTTTCAATTGCAATAAGAAACATAATACCAAAATATCCAAAAGAGTCTATTGTCCCTAATATTATTTCTTCCATATTATCTCCTTTCATATTTTTATCTACTTACTATACTAAAGATATTGTGATTAAAAATCTACTCTTCCAACCATTCTTAAGATATTTTTAAGAATCTTTAGATTTTCTATATAAAAAAACAGCGCCTAAGCACTGTTTTAATCTGATAATTTTCCTGCATTATAAGTGTATGCACTAATTCTTTCTAGTGCTATAAGCATTTTTTCAAATAATAGACCACTTTCAGGGTCACAAGATCCACTTTTCATTCTATCCATATGATGATTTCTATATGTTGTAACATAGTTTTCAACCTTAGTATTATAGAATTTAAGTCTATTATTTCTTTCAGTTTTAGATATATCTTCATTTATTGTGTTGAACATTGTCATAATTGAAGTTTGAATTGCATTTATTTCTTTTATAGATCTTTCACTATATAAAAGTTCTCGAGATTCATTTATCTTAGCACTTTCTGCTATTGATTTTATATGATCTCCTATTCTTTCAATATCTCTAACCATTCTCATATGAGCAGTTAAACTCGCTGCTAATTCATCATCCATTCTATTACCTAACGCATCAATAATATATCTAGTAACTTCTGAGTTTAAATAATTTATTATTTCTTCATTATGAAATATAATATCATATTTTTCTTCGTCAAATTTATAAAAAATCTCCATAGATAATCTGAAGTTTTCTTTCGCTATTCCAAACATTCTATTGGTTTCAGCTTTAATATTTGTAAAAACTAAAACAGGATCAGAAGTTGCTTTAGGATTAATATATCTTAAAGAAAGTTCTTCAAGTTGTTTATCTTCTCCCTTAACAAGTTTTATAGCAAGATTTGATAACTGTCTTGAAAATGGAAATAACAAAACAGTAGTAACTATATTAAAAAATGTATGCATATTTGCAATTTGTGCTGCTGGTAAATTCCTAGAAAAATCTGCTACAAATTCATCAATTGGAATTACAAAAGATGCCGCAACAAATATTATTGTTCCAATTAAGTTAAACAGAACATGAACTGCTGCTGTTCTTTGAGCATTTTTACTAGAACCAATTGCTGATAATACTGAAGTAACACAAGTACCAATGTTAAACCCACAAATAATATACATACAGCCACGAAGTCCTATTAAACCTTCATTTGCTAGCGCCTGCAAGATACCTAGTGCTGCTGCTGAAGATTGAATGGCTCCAGTTATAACTGTACCTGCAACTATTCCTAGAAAAGGATTTGAGAACTTTGTCATAAGTGCTATAAAACTAGGTTCTTCTCTTAAAGGAGCCATTGAAGTTGACATAAACTCCATTCCCATAAATAGAAAACCAAGTCCTATTACAACTTGACCAATATATTTAAAACGCTCTTTTTTTAATCCCTTCATCATCGCAAAACCAATAAACGCAATAATTGGTGCAATCTTAGTGATATTTAAAGCTACTAATTGACCAGTTATTGTAGTACCAATATTTGCTCCCATAATAACACTTGTCGCTTGATATATAGACATAAGCCCTGCATTTACAAACCCAACAAGCATAACAGTAGTAGCAGAAGATGATTGAATAATTGCTGTTACTATTACCCCTACAAATACGCCCTTAATTGGATTTGAAGTTACTTTTTCTACAAAGCCCCTCATTCTATTTCCTGCAACAAGATCTAAACCGCTGCTCATTAAATCCATACCAAATAAAAATAAGGCTAGACCACCAAGCATACCAAATAAATAAGTAATCGACATATAGACCTCCACAATCTCATTCATACTAATAATACAGCAAAAAGACCATTATTTAAAGTAAAATTTTTATATTGAATTAATACCCTCTAACTTTTTAACCTCTAAATAAAACTTCATCTTTTTATATACATCGAAATTATTACTTTCTTTATTATTGCTACTTGTATATATTTATGATAAATTAATTTAAATAAGGAGGATACTTATATGCCTAAAACTGATTATTATGAAATGCTTATGAACTTGGGACTTAAAGCTACTTTAGCCTCTGATATGTTAAATAGAATATTAAATGAGTTTGATTTTAATGATATGAAATATTTAATGTTAGAAATGCAAGAAATTGAAAAAGAAGCAGATACAATAGTCCACGATTTAAATAAATCACTTATAAATCAATACATACTACCTATTCGACGTGAAGATATCTTTGATATAGCTGAAAGTATTGATTCAATAATAGACTCTCTAGAAACTATAGCACAAAGCTTTTATATGTTTGCTATTAGAGAACTTCGTCACGAAGCAAAACTTTTTGCAAATATAATTGCTGAATGTGTTGAAACTATAAATCAAATGTTAAATAAATTTAAAAAAGCAAAAAAACTAACTGATCTTCAAGAATACTTTGATAAATTAAATTATCTTGAAGACAAAGCGGATAAAATTTACATCACATCTACTAAAGATTTATTTTCAGAAGAAAATGATCCTATTATATTAACACAATGGGAAGAAATAATTTTTCAAATGGAGAAATGTTGTGACAAATGTAACTTTACAAGCACAACAATAAGTAGAGCTTTTTTAAACAATAATTAAAAAAGACACTAGAGTTTCTAGTGTCTTTTTTTATATATTATTTTATGTCTTTTTAGAAAATTGAAGCAAATATTGTTATTATAACAGTATTTGTAATATCTATTAAAAATGCTCCTACAACGGGTAAAATAAAGAATGCTTTTGGAGATGCACCATATTTTTCAGTAACAGATGACATATTTGCAACTCCATTTGGAGTAGCTCCCATACCAAATCCACACATTCCAGCTGAAAGAATAGCTGCGTCATAATCTCTTCTCATTATGTTAAATGTAACAACAATTGTAAATATTGCCATTAATACAGTTTGAATTCCAAGAATTATAAGCATTGGTCCTGCTACTGCTGCAAGTTGCCATAATTTTAAAGTAGAAAGTGCCATTGCAAGGAACATATTAAGTCCAATATCTCCAAGCATTTCAGTACATTCTTCATCTACTTTGAACACACCTTTTCTACCTAAAGTATTTCTATAAATTCCAGCTACAAACATTGAAGTTACATATGCTGGTAAAACTATTTTGTCAGATATTTTTAAAAGTGCTCCCTTTAAAATAACTCCTAGAGCAATTGAAACAAAAATAACTGCCATTGTTTTTAAAACTTCATTTGCATCAATATTAGATTTTTTAGCAACATTGTTTTCATTGTCTAAAACATCATCTTTAATATTTGATGGTTTTAAATTGTTTTTCTTAATTAGCATTCCACCAATTGGACCTCCAATAAGTGAACCCATAATTAAACCAAATGTAGCAGCAGCCATTCCAATAACTTCTCCGCCTACCATTCCATTTTGTTCAAAGATTGGTCCCCAAACTCCAGCAGTTCCATGTCCACCAATCATAGTGATTGATCCACATAAAAGACCAAGTTCTGGTTTTTCTCCAATTAGTTTTGCTACTCCTACACCAACACTATTTTGTGCAATTACAAGTAGTATTGTTGCTATGTAAAACAAAGGAACTCCTCTTCCACCTTTTTTAAGAACTTCAATACTTGAACTAAGTCCAATTGTTGTGAAGAAGAACATCATAAATGGTTCTTGTAAAGTTGTATCCATACTAAATTCTACAACACCCGCTTGTCGTAAAAGTAAATGAATTATTGCAAATAAAAATCCACCAATAACTGGTGATGGAATACAAAACTTTTCGAATAAACTTACTTTAGTTTTTAACCATCTTCCTATAAATAAAACTACTATACATATTGCCGCCGTCTGCATCATATCTGGCTGAATTGTTAACATATTTTTCCCCCTATAAATTTAATTTCTTTTGCCTTGCTAAACTGATCCCCCTAAAAATGTTTTCATAATAACTTCTAAAATACTAAAATAAATTCTACATTTATAATCCATATAACATCTATAAAACTTACTATAAACCTTTAAATAAATATCCCCTTTAAATTAAGAAAAGGTATGTCATTTTATTAAAAAATAATGTATTTGATTATTTAACAATTCACCTATTAAGATATATACTAAACATATTTAAAAAAATATATATTAGGTAATCATTTTCTTACTATGTAAAAATTAATTAGTACTCAATATATTTCAAATCTAATTTTATCATTCCTACCTGTATCTCTAGAAATATCCTTTGCGTTAAATATAAGAGTTGATAGGCATATATAAAATAGACTTAAATTAACATCTCAAACGTGCAAAAAATATTATATTATAAAAAGTGTTTTCCTACAATAACTTTTCCGTTATACTTTGTTTGTTTTCATAGTTTAAAACTATACATATGCAAAAACTCTATGAATTATAGATTTTATTGACTTTTTCCTATTATATATTCATATTTTGTCTCTTAATTATACTTATAAAATACTTTTATATATTCAATTATTATGTAATATATTTTTAAAAAATCTACGTTTTCCTACTAAAAAACTATATCTTATATAAATATCAAAAATAAACTAAAAAATAACAAATAAAAAAAGACCTCAGAAAAATCTGAGATCTTTAAATTCTTTATTATATTAACTAAATATAGATGCAAAAATTGTAATTGCAAATGTATTTGTAAGGTCAATTAAGAATGCTCCTACTACTGGTAAGATAAAGAATGCTTTTGGAGATGGTCCGTACTTTTCAGTAACAGATGACATGTTAGCAACACCATTTGGAGTAGCTCCCATACCAAATCCACACATACCTGCTGAAAGAACAGCTGCATCATAATCTCTACCCATCATGTTAAATGTAACAAAAGTAGTGAATATTGCCATCATAACTGTTTGAACAATTAAGATAACAAGCATTGGTCCAGCTACTGCTGCTAATTGCCATAATTTTAAAGTAGAAAGTGCCATTGCAAGGAACATATTAAGTCCAACTTCTCCAAGTAAGTTAGCACAACTTTCGTTAACTTTGAAAGCTCCTTCTTTTTTACCTATAGTATTTCTATAGATACCAGCGATGAACATTGAAGTTACATAAGCTGGAAGGATAAGTTTAGCCCAAACTTTTACAAGTTGATCTTTTAAAATAACTCCAAGTGCAATTGATACAAAGATAACTGCCATTGTTTTTAAAACTTCATCAACAGTGATAGCTTTGTCTCCATCAGTTGATAAGATTGAATCTGCATCTAATCCACCGTGATCTGAAGTTGATGGTTGAAGATTATGTTTTTTGATTAATCTACCACCAATTGGACCACCAATAAGTGAACCCATAATTAAACCAAATGTAGCAGCAGCCATACCTATAACTTCTCCGCCTGCCATTCCATTTTGCTCAAAGATTGGTCCCCAAACTCCTGCAGTACCATGTCCACCAACCATTGTTACTGAACCTGTTAAAAGTCCTAATGAAGCTGGTTGTCCCATTGCTTTTGCAATTCCTATACCTATACCATTTTGTAGTATAACAAGGATTACAGTTGCTATGTAGAATAAGATAACTCCAACTCCACCCTTCTTAATAACATCGATACTTGAAGTAAGTCCGATAGTTGTAAAGAAGAACATCATAAATGGTGATTGAAGAGTTGTATCCATTTCGAATTCAACGATTCCAGCAGATCTTAATATTAAATGAATAATTGCAAATAAGAATCCTCCAATAACTGGTGCAGGAATACAGAACTTTTCAAAAAAACTAACCTTAGTTTTTAACCATTTACCAATAAATAAAGTAATAATACAAATCGCTGCCGTTTGCATCATATCTGGTTGAATAACTGTCATTTAAAACACTCCTTTATATATATAATTTTTTAACCCTTTATTCCACTTAGCAAAATCTATTTACTAATATAGAATAACCCGATTGATAACTTGATTATACTATAAAAACGTTTTACTTCAAAATATCATTTTATGTATACTTCCCATAGCTTTATACTATATTTACTATAATTTGAAATTTTTTTCTTGAAATAATATAATCAATCCCTTGTAAATAGCCATTCTATTTATATTTATTTTATATCTTAGTTTTTGTTTAATTAAGTTTTTTTTAATCTTTACATCTATTTATAGCATATATCCTATAAATGATATATGCATAATAAAATAGTTTTCCTAGTGATGCCTATTAATTAACATTGCTATTATCATATAAATATAATAATCTCACTTATTTATTAAATATATTCTATAAATAATTAACCATTCCACCCATTCTCTAACAGTATTTAAAGGCTTATAAACAGAATTTATATCTAGATTAGTATCTACACTCAAATCTAAAAACTACTACCTTTAAATCCTCTATAAATTGATAATCTTGATTAAATTCAAGCAATAAAAAAACACCTACAATAGTAAGTGCTTTCATCTGGTGGACACAATAGGGCTCGAACCTATGACCCCCTGCTTGTAAGGCAGGTGCTCTCCCAACTGAGCTATGCGTCCATATTAAATTG
Organism: uncultured Peptoniphilaceae bacterium; assembly: GCA_946403255.1. GTDB lineage: Bacteria > Bacillota > Clostridia > Tissierellales > Peptoniphilaceae > Anaerosphaera. The sequence continues at coordinate 16,732 of CAMIZH010000020.1, forward strand.
TGATTTGAAATAGAATTCTTCTTTAATATGTAGATATACAACTGGTAACTTCGGCTCAAATCATAAATGATTTGGTCTTCGTTACATCTGACCTACTACGAAGCTAAAGCTTCTGTTAGGATCATTAAGCTATGCGTCCATATTAAATTGTGATTTGAAATAGAATTCTTCTTTAATATGTAGATATACAACTGGTAACTTCGGCTCAAATCATAAATGATTTGGTCTTCGTTACATCTGACCTACTACGAAGCTAAAGCTTCTGTTAGGATCATTAAGCTATGCGTCCATATTAAATTGTGATTTGAAATAGAATTCTTCTTTAATATGTAGATATACAACTGGTA
>CAMIZH010000021.1 GCA_946403255.1 uncultured Peptoniphilaceae bacterium
GCAAAAAAGGCTTGACCAAGACAAGTAATTAGAGAATTAAAAGTAAATTTAGATAAATCTGGTTTAAATAAAAACTCTAATCCTTTAACTGATCCTGGAAGTTTTAATGCATTAATTATAATTACAAGCATAATAGCAAATAGTGCTGGAAGAAGTATTTTTGATATTCTTTCAATTCCTTTTTGAATTCCGCCAAAGATTACTAAAATATTCATTGCATAATTTACTAAAAAATAAGTAAGTACAAGTGGTTTATTTGAACTAAAGTTGTTAAAGAAATCAACAACTCCTTGAGTATCAAGTCCAACAAAGTCGCCTGAAATACTGGAAATAACAAATTTTAAAATCCATGCATAGATGGATGATGTATATCCTAAAATAATAATAGCGGCTGCAAGATGTAAATATCCTGCGTAGTACCATTTAGAATTTGGGGATAAATCTTGGTATGCCCTGATTGCTGTTTTTTGTGTTTTAAAACCTATTGTAACTTCGGCTGTCATAAGTGGGATTCCAATTACAAATATAATTGCAAGATAAATTAATATAAATACAGCTCCACCGTTTTGACCAACTACATAGGGAAAACGCCACAAACTACCAATCCCAAGGGCAAGTCCAATTGCAACAAGTATAAAACCTACAATAGAACTAAATCCTTCATTTTTTTGTGACATAGTATCCTCCTTTATTATTTGTAATATTATATCAGTAAAAGTATTTATTTTGTTGATATTTTGGGATTATATTAAAATAATAGAAAAAGAAAAAAGAAATTTAAAAAAATTTGTAATATTTATAAACATAGCTCGTATTAACTATTGCAAGAGAAAAAATAGTACTATTTAGAAAAGAGGTAACTTTGTGAATAATGAAAAAAGCAAAGTAATAAACATTGAAGATATTTCTATGTCTTTAAATTTTGATGATATCTATAATGAATATTTTAATAGAGTATATAAATTTTGTTCTTATAGAGTAAACAATCAAGAAGATGCAAAAGATCTGGCTTCTGATATATTTGTCAAAATTTATAAAAATATAAATAGCTTTAATCCTAATAAATCAAATCTTGCAGTTTGGATTTTTACAATTGCTAGAAATTCATTAACAGATTATTACAGAAAAAAAAGCAGGAATAAACTAATTTCTATAGATAAATTTAAAGATTTTTTCTTTTCAGAAAAATATGTTGAAGATAATTTAGAAGAATATGAAGAAAAGGAATATCTTAGAAAATCAATAAGGGCTTTAAATGAAAGAGAACAAAAGATAATTGCCTATAAATTTGGAGCGGAGCTTTCAAATAAAGAAATATCAGAAATTATGGAAATTAGTTATGAGAATGTATCGGTAATACTTTATAGAAGTATAAGAAAATTAAAAAAAGAAATGGAGCAATACTATGAAAAATAAATATGATGAGTTTTCTTCAAATCTAGATGATTTTTTAAAAACTGAAAATATAAATGCTGTTAATGATGAGTTTAAAGATGATGTGGAGTTTTCAAAAAAATTGAATAATCTATATACATCAGATGAAAAAGTTAAAAGTGAGGTTTATAAAGATATGAAGAATAAAAATAATAACAATAAAAAAGGAATAAAAGTAGCAGTGTTAGTAGGTGTTTTAGGAATTTCATTATCAGCAACAACATTTGCTGGAGACTTTTTTACTAAAATAAAAGAAGCAGTAGTTCCATCAGGAAGAATTGCAGTAATTGAAGAAAAACAAAATATAAATCCAGAAGGAATGACAGAAAGAGTTCCTGAAGATGCAATAGGACAAGTTTTTGATAAAGATGGAAATGTTTTAAATGAAATTAAATATGGAGAAAAAATATACAATGCAAAGGGTGAAGTTATAACAGGCTCTGCAGTTGATGGCGCAACTGGAAAGACAACATATTTTTCAGATGAAGATTCAGAAAGTTTAACAATAAAATATAATGATCTAAATGAATATGAAAATACATTGGCTTTTAGCCCTTTTGTTTTAAAAGATGGTTATAAATTTATAGAAGCAAAAGGTTTTAAATCTGATACAGAAGAAAAATCTGAATATGCAACTATGTATTATAAAAATAATAAAGGTCAAAAAATAATTTTATCCCAAAGAATTTCAACTCCAGAAAATGCTTATGAAATTGGTGGGGAAGATGTAAAAGAAGTTATTATTGATGGAGTAAAATTAATATATTCAAAAAATAATTTAGATTTTGAAAGAGATGGTTTATTAGTTTCAATAAATGCAAAGAAAATGAATTATGATGAAATAATAAATATCTATAAAGATTTAAAAATTAATAAATAAACTTTAGAAGAAGTAGAAATACTTCTTCTTTTATTATGCGAGCATTAATTATATGAATAATACAATTAGAGTAAGGGTATTATAATAAAATAAGAAGGAGGCGTTGTTAATGAAAATTTTAGTACCTATTGATGGTTCAAAAAGTTCAAAAAAATCAGTTATTGTTGCACAAGAATTTGGTGAAAAAATGCAAGCGGAACTTATGATATTAACAGTTATTCCTGAAACAACTGTTTTTGAACAATATCCTACAAACTTTCCATATACTTTAGAAATGGATCAAGCAAATGTGGAAAGAGCTGAATTCGTGCTTTCTGATGTAGAAAGAGAACTTGGAAAATATCCATATGAAATTCAAACATATTATACTAGCGGAAATCCTGCTCATCAAATTACAAAGTTTGCTGAAGACCATAATGTAGATTTGATTGTAATGGGTAACCGTGGTTTAGGAGCTTTTTCTAGAACTTTTCTAGGATCAGTTTCAAATAAAGTTATCAACCAATCTAAAACTTCTGTTTTAGTTGTAAAAGATGATTTTGAAAATGAAAAAAAGTAATTAATTAGGTTCTTACATAAGGAACCCTCTATGTATAATTCCATATATTTATCGTAGAATTTCCTTCGAGGAGAAGGAGTAGTACTTTTTTATTTACTGAACTTGTAAAAAGAGCCTTTTAAGGGCTCTTTTTCTTTGCTAAACTTGAAAAATACTTCATATTATAATATAATTCTATAAAGATTAAGAAGAGATGTTTACTTAAAGAGACTTAGTTTTTAAATAAATATCTTATTTTTTTACTAATAATGAATTAAAAAACATTTGTTATAAAGAATCACTATTATATATTATAGAATAACCGTGGTTCCTTCGTCATAAGCGACGGAGGTTGTTTTTATTTTGGAGGGAAATATGTCAAAGAAATATTATCTAACTACACCGATTTATTATCCAAGTGACAATTTACACATTGGACATACTTACTGTACAGTTGCTGCAGATTGTATAAAAAGATACAAAGAGCTTCAAGGCTATGATGTATTTTTCACAACTGGCTCTGATGAACATGGTCAAAAAATTGAAGAAAAAGCAAAAGAACTTGGAGTAGAACCAAAAGAATATGTTGATAGAATTGTAGATTCAATAAAAGATCTTTGGAAAGAACTTGAAATTGATTATGATAAATTTATTCGTTCTACTGATCCAGAACATGAAAAAAATGTTCAAGAAATTTTCCAAAAACTTTACGATAAAGGTGAAATTTATAAATCTGAGTACGAAGGATATTACTGTACTCCTTGTGAATCATTTTGGACAGATTCTCAACTATTAGAAGGACACAAATGTCCAGATTGTAATAGAGAAACACATGTGTCACATGAAGAATCTTATTTCTTTAAACTTTCTAAGTATAGAGATAGACTTCTTAAATATTATGAAGATCATCCTGAATTTATAGAACCTGATTCAAGAAAAAATGAAATGATTAACAACTTCTTAAAAGACGGACTTGACGATTTATCAGTAACTCGTTCATCTTTTGACTGGGGTGTTAAAGTTCCTTTTGATGACAAACATGTTGTATATGTATGGATTGATGCACTTTCATGCTATTTAACTGCTATTGGTTATGGAACTGATGAAGAACAATTTAATAAATATTGGCCAGCAGATGTTCACTTAGTAGGTAAGGAAATTATTAGATTCCATACTATTATTTGGCCAGCTCTTTTAATGGCTTTAGATATTCCACTTCCAGAAAAAATTTACGGACATGGATGGATTCTTTTTGATAATGATAAGATGTCAAAATCTAAAGGAAATGTTGTTTATCCAGAACCAATTATAAAATTATATGGAGTAGATGCTTTAAAATATTTCTTACTTCGTGAATTTTCATTTGGATCAGATGGTTCATTTAACAAAGAGAAATTTATGAATAGATTAAATTCAGACCTTGCAAATGACCTTGGAAATTTAGTTTCTAGATCTATTGCAATGGTTGAAAAATATAATGGTGGATATTTAGAAGAGGCAGGTGCAAGAGAAGAAGTTGATGAAGACCTTATAAATATGGGAATTTCAGTTGCAGGAAAAGTTGATAAGGCAATGGAACATTTCCAATTCTCAACTGCTCTTGAAGAAATCTGGAAATTTATTAGAAGATGTAATAAATATATTGATGAGACTACTCCTTGGATTCTAGCTAAAGATGAAGAAAATAAAGAAAGACTTAACACTGTTCTTTACAATCTTTGTGAATCCCTTAGAGTTATTGCAGTTTTAATTAGTCCATTTATTGCAAAAACTTCTAAAGAAATTAGAAAAGCACTTAGAGTTAAGGGTGAGATTCAATGGGAAGATGCTACTAAATGGGGTCTTCTTGAAGCTGGAACAAATGTAAAACTTAAAAAAGTTTTATTCCCAAGACTTAAAGTTGATGAAGAAATAGAAAAATTAAATGAAGAAACTGAAAAACTTGTTTCAGAAAGAAATGCTGAAAAAGCTAAGTTTGCAAAAGTTGAAATAAAAGAGGAAGAAAAAACAGAAGAATCTGAAGGTAAGGCTGAAGTTACTATTGATGATTTTGAAAAATTAGAAATAAAAGTAGCTCTTGTTGAATCTGTTGAAGATCATCCAAAGGCTGATAGATTATATCTATTAAACTTAAAAATGGGCGATGAAAGAAGAACTATCGTTTCTAATATTAAAAATGTTTACACTAAAGAAGAATTAACTGGCAAAAAGATTTTAGTTATTACAAACTTAAAGCCAGCTAAATTTAGAGGTATAGAATCTAGAGGAATGCTTCTTGGTGCAGAAGATAAAGATGGAAACTTCTCACTTGCAACAGTTTATGGCGATTTACCAGATGGTTCAGTAATATCATAATAGAGGTGATATTGTGATCGATTCTCATGCTCATCTAGATGATGAAAAGTTTGAATATGATAGAGAAACATTAATTGAAAATTTAAAAGAAAATGGTATAGATTTTGTTTATAATATTGGGGCGAATTTACAAAGTTCAATAAATTCTGTAGAACTTGCTCGTAAATATGAAAATATTCATGCTGTTATAGGTGTCCATCCTCATGATGCTGACACTTATAACGATGAAGTTGAAGAAAAACTTATTGAGCTTTCAAAGGATAAAAATGTAAGAGCTATTGGCGAGATTGGTCTTGATTTTTATTATGATAATTCTCCTAGAGATATTCAAAGAGAAGTTTTTAAAAGACAAATTGAACTTGCTCATAAATTACAATTACCAATAGTTGTGCATTCAAGAGATGCTGCAGGAGAAACTTTTGAGATTATAAAAGAAGCTAAAGAAAAATATAATGAACTTGTATTTTTAATTCATTGTTATTCTCAAAGTGTTGAACTTATGCATGAATATATGAAACTTGGTTGTTATATTGCCCTTGGTGGTGTAGTTACTTTTAAAAATTCAAAGGTTATAAAAGAGGTAGCTAAAGAAGTTTCAATAGATAGACTTCTTTTAGAAACAGATGCACCTTATCTTGCACCAGTTCCTATGAGAGGAAAAAGAAATGAGCCTATGTTTATAAAACATTCAGCACAGGAAATTGCGAATTTAAGAGGAATAAGTGTTGAAGAGTTAATAAAGATAACAGATGAAAATACCAAGAGGTTTTATAATGATTAAAGAAGTAATTGTAGTTGAAGGTAAGGATGATGTTGCAGCAGTTAAAGCTGCTGTTGATGCTGAAGTTATAACAACACATGGTTTTGGTTATGGAATGAAATTAATTTCACTTTTAAAAGATATTGAAAAAAGACGTGGAATTATTATTTTTACAGATCCAGATTATATGGGAAATAAAATAAGAAAAGATATAGCACAGCATTTAGAAAATCCAAAACATGCTTTTCTACCTCAAGGAAAAGCAATGAAAAAAGATAATATTGGTGTTGAAAATGCAACAAGTGAAGATATAATTAAAGCACTTGAAGCATCAAGACCTACTATAGAAAAAAAAGAAATTGAATTTACTCAAAAGGATTTAAGAGATAATGGTCTTATAAATTCTGATGGAGCAACAATTCGTAGAGATAAGGTAGCTGACTATTTAAGAATAGGTCATGGAAATGGGAAACAATTTCTAAGTAGACTAAATAGTTTTGGAGTAACTAGAGAAGAATTTGAAAATGCAGTGAAAGCGGTGGAAAATGGAAAGATTATTTAAACCAAAAAGAGTAACTGAAATATTAAATAGACATGGTTTTAGATTTTCTAAAGCCCTAGGACAAAACTTTCTTATTGATGGAAATATAGTAAGAAAAATCGTAGATTCTGCAGAATTAACAGAAGATGATTATGTTCTTGAAATAGGACCTGGAATAGGAACTATGACTGAAGAATTATCATTAAGAGCTAAAAAAGTTCTTTGTGTAGAAATTGATAATAGACTTAAACCTTTGTTACAAGAAACTATTTTAGATAATTATGACAATGTTGCAATTCATTTTGCAGATGTTTTAAAAACTGATCTAAATGAACTTGTAAAAGAACATTTTGGTGATAATGAATTTAAAGTTGTAGCTAATTTACCTTATTATGTAACAACACCTATTATTACAAAACTTATAGAAGATGATTTAAATTTAAAATCAATTACAGTTATGGTACAAAAAGAAGTAGCATCAAGATTTGCAGGAGAACCATCAACAAAGGCTTATGGATCACTATCAGTATTTATACAATTTTATTCTAATGTTGTATATAACTTTACAGTTCCCAAAAATGTTTTTATGCCAAAACCAAATGTTGATTCTGCAGTTGTAACTTTAAATATAAAGGAAGAACTACCAAATATTGACAGAGATAAATTTTTTAGAGTAGTTAGAGCTTCTTTTTCAAAGAGAAGAAAAACTATAATAAATTCTCTTTCAACTTATGGATTTGATGCATCAAAAGAAGAAATAAAAAAAGCTTTAGAATTATCAAATATAGATGAAATAAGACGTGCAGAAACATTGACCTCAGAGGAGTTTATTGCATTATCAATTAACTTTCCAAATATTTAGGAGGTAGAATAATGGACGAAACACTTTCTGATGAAAAAAGAAAAGAAGTAGACAATCAAGTAAAGAATTTTATGAATGATGAAAAAATGATAGAGTTTTTATCGTCAATTTTTAAAGTTCTTGCTGATCCAACAAGACTTAAAATAATTTATGCTCTTTCTAAATCACCTTTATGTGTTACAGATATTTCTGAGATGCTTGAGATGAGTCAATCTTCAATCTCACATCAATTAGCTATGCTAAGAAATAAAGAACTTATAAAGGTTGAAAGAGTTGGTAGAAAAGCAATATACTCTTTAGACGACGAACATGTTATTACTTTATTTAAAGAAGGGTATAATCATGCTGAGCACAAAAAAAACAATTAAAAAAATTGTGATTATGCCTTTTTAAAAAGGGTATATAAATATCGAGGAGGAATGAAAAATGGAAAAAGTAATAGTATACACTTCAAGCACATGTCCTTACTGCACAATGGCAAAGGATTATTTAACTGAAAAAGAAGTATCATATGAAGAAAAAAACGTACAACTAGATAAAGATGCAAGAGCTGAATTAATGGCTAAGGGATACACTGGTGTTCCTGTAATTGTTATAGACAACGAAGAAATTGTTGGATTTGACAAAGCAAGAATTGATTCACTATTAAATAAATAAAAAATTACCCAGCTTATGCTGGGTTTTTTATTGCAAAAAAATACAATTTAAAGCAAATAAGATGAGTTTTAAACATTATATTAAACTAAAAGATTTATATAGGAGTATTTAGAGCCTTATATTAAACAAAGAGTTTAGTATAAAGCTCTTATTGTATTTAATATTTTGAATTTGTAAACAATTTTAAAGTATGATATACTGTTTTAGTAAATTTATTTTAAAAGTTTAAATGTTCACACCTAATAATCTAGTGCAATGATATATTGTGAGATTGATAGGTGATTTATATGGAAGAAATTGTATTTAGGAAAATTAAAAAAAGTGACTATGAAGCTATAAAAGAGTTAATTAATAAAAGCTTTTTTATAGAAGACTATGTAGAAAATAAAAAAGTATTAGATTTAGAATTAGAATGTGAACTTTACGAAGCTTTAGTAGAACAAAGTTATATTTGTGTTGCTGAAAAAAATAAAAATGTAATTGGTGTAATTATGGGTCAAGCAGAATCAGATTATAGCCTTTTTAATCATTTGGATTATTATATTAAATATTATATAAATTTACTTAAATGGAGAGGTCTTGCTAAGTTAAAAAGAGATAAGTTAGAAGACTCAAGAAAGTTAAATAAAACTTATGATTATTTTTTAAAAAACAGCAAGGAAAATTATGATGGTGTACTTTCTTTATTTATTGTTTCAGAAGAGGCAAGAGGTCTTGGAATTGGAAAAGAACTTATGAAAAGATTTCAAGATTATTTAAAAAAAGAAGGTGCAGAAAAAATTTATTTATTTACAGATTCATTTTGTAATTATGGATTCTATGATTATTTAGGATTTAAAAGAAAAAATAAGAAAATAATAAAATATTTAAGAAATGATAAAAGAAAAGATTTAAATGTTTATTTATATAGTTACGAATTGTAAAAAAAAGAAGCTTAAAGTAAAAACTTTAAGCTTCTTTTTTATTTATTTTAAAATACCGAATTTATAATCATTTTCTTTAAAGTAATCTATAACAGCTTGTAAGTTATCGGCAGTAAGTTGTTTGTTTACTGCATCATGCATCAATACAACAGCAACTTCAGAGTGAAGATTTTGGTGTAGAGATTTTGCAAGATAGTCTACTTGTTCTTTAGTATTTGTAGGTCTAACAGCTTTTCTTTCAGCATCACCAGTAAGTGAATTCCAATCAAGCCATTCATAATTATCCTTTGCAAGAGCTTCATCAGAAGCGTGAACATTGTCCCAAGACATATGGCCACCAGGATATCTCCAAACTTTAGAAGAATAATCTTCTCCAAATACTTTTTTAAGTCTTCCTTCAGCAAGTCTAGCTTCTTCAAGAATTTTTTGTGGATTAGCACTTCTTCCAGGATAAAGAGCATCATAATCATGACTAAATGAATGTAGTGCAAGTGCATTACCATTCATAACAGTTCTTTTTAAAACTGGATAGTGGCTTTCTGTAACATTTTTACCAACTACAAAAAATGTTGCATGAACATTATTTTTTTCAAGTGTAGAAAGTATTTGTGGAGTGATAACAGTATTTGGTCCATCATCAAAAGTTAAAAAGACAAGTTTATCTTTTCCTTCATAAGTTTTTTCACCACGAATATATTGTCTGATTTCCTTAGTGTTATAAGCATAAGGAGCAGCTGAAGAAATATGATTTGATCCTTTTACAAGTCTTTTTCTTATTCCTGTTGCTTTATCATAGGCAATATATATTTTATCATTTGCAGTTACATGTTCTGCATGAGAGTTATCGTATTTTCCATTTTGTTCCCTAATGGATTGTTCAAGATACCAAGTAGGTAAAGTTCTTTCAATAGGCTCAATACTTACTTTAGTATTTTTATTTGAAAAGATACTACTAATTATTTTAATAATAATTAGTATAAGTATTACAACTATACTAAAAAATAAAATTCGTCTTCTCTTTTTTTCTTTTTTTCTAGCAAGTTTGCGTCGCTCATTTCGTCTGTCTAATTGTTTTTTTCTATAATCATTATTTGTTGGCATTTTTTCATTTTCATTCATAGTATTACCTCCGTAAGAGTATACTAAAAGAATATAACATATGCTATAAATTTTCAATAACAGAAAGGTTAAAATTTGGTGAAGACTTTAATTTTAAATAAAAAAATAGGAGGTATAAAACCCCCTGTTTTTATTTATAAAATGAGTAGACTAAGTGAAGAGCATCTTCATGAGTTAACTCACGATTTGGATTTGCTTTTTGCTCGTTATATATAGAAAGTGCTTTAGCCATTGCAAAGTAAGGTAATTCACTATGAGGAAGTGTTTTTTGATCTGTAAATAAATCATCTTTAAAAATATTATTTATATTTTCTAGATTATTATATCCATTTGCATTTACCATTATTTTAATAGCAAAATTATTTTTAGTATTATTATCTTTTCTTGCAATATCACTTTTATTTATCTCAAAACTTCCAGGATAATTATAAATATTTTCAATACTTTCAGTGCTATAATCTATTTGTGAAAATACAGATTGAACAAGATATAAAAATTCTTTTTCTTTTATTTTACTTTTTAAATCTGTAACCTCGGGAACACCAATATTTAAGTCTTTTAAATATTGAATTTCATCACTATATTTAGATTTTTTAATATCTTTATATATGATGTCATTTTTAATAATTAAATTTCCAGAGTTATCAATTTGTTTTCCGTCTTTTGCAAGAAGAATAGGTGAATGATTGTCTTTAAAAGTATAGACAAGTTTTGGAGTATCTTTATCATAAATATAATAAAGGTTAAATTCACCAATTTCAAAAGCATCTTTATAAGCATCTTCAATTTTAATTTTTTCAGTTATTGGATTAAAAGCAGCATTGTCAAAATTAACTCTAAAATTATTTATTTCTTTGTCCTCATTGTTTATAGTAATTGAAACATTATTATTTTTTACATAAGATTTATTTTCAACTCTATTGTAAATAACATTTGTAGTGTAATCGTTGTGAGTTACAATTGGATTTTCAAGGTCAACTCTTTCTTTGTCTTTAAAGAATTTTTTCATAAATTCATTTGCAATATTTATAGATTCGTCATCAGAGATTTTACCTTTTTTTTCATTATTATAGAACATACTATTAAAGCTAATAAGTTCTAATTCTTTTGCATCAAATAAGAAATCTAGTTTTGGATTATTTTCTGAGTCGCTATAAGTTATTGAATAAATATATTTATCATCAATTGACAAAAGTGAATAGTTATCAAATTTTAAATCTTTTATTAAAAAATTTCTTTCTATAAAGGATTTGTATTCAGCTATGTTTTTTAAAGATTTGATTTTTTTAATTTCATTTTCTTCAACTTGGGAAAGTTCAGAACTTTCTGCTGAGTCTTCTGCCATAGCTTCTTTGTATAAAGGAATCATTTCAGTTTCAATATCAAGAAGTTTTCCACTTTGTGCATCAATAGCACTATTATTTGCAAGTTGAGCATAAATAGGAATTGAAATTTTTTCATCTTTGTAAGTTACAAGATAGGCTAGATGATAGGGTTCTTCTTTTGTTAGAATTTCCTTAGCTTTTTTATCTGAAATTATTTCAGTTTTTTTAGGAAAGTCTTTATTTTTAACTATCTTTTCTTTGCTTCTTGAAAAGTTTGTAAGCTCTCCATTATTTAAATTTATTTGAAGAGTAATATAATCATCTAAAACAACAGTATCATTAACTTTTCTTTGATAGTAAAAATCTGCAAAGTTACTTTTTATATCAATATTAAATTTTGTAGCAGAGTATTCATTTAAGATATTAAGATCAATTTTATTTAAATACGATTTTGAAATATCTTCAATTTCATTTTTGCTTTTAATATTTGTAGCAGAATTTTCTTCTTCAATGTATTTGTTGTAACTTAGCACATTTCCTTCTTTGTCTGTCGTTATATTTATATTGTTGTTATTTTTACTAGACCAAGAATAGTTTAATTTTAAATCTTTATTAGAATTTGATGTTGTAAAATTAAATTTTTCATAGTCATTAGAAATATTGAACATATTTTTTAGTTTTAAAATATTATTTTTATCTGCTTCAACATTTCCCTGTGCAAATGCTGGGGTAGCAGACATAAAAATTAATAGAAAACTAAGTGCAAGTATAAGTTTTTTCATAGTATCACTCCTTGTAATATATATATCCTATTATCTATTTTTAAGGTGAAATTTAAGTGAATAATTATTAAAAAACAGATTAATATACTAAAGTGTATTTATTTACTGTATTAAATTGACATACATTTATACATTGAATATAATTGAAGAATACTAAATAATTATTGGAGGGTAAATATGAAAAAATCTAAAGTAATTGTCGCTTCACTTTCACTAGCAATGGTGCTTACAGCTTGTGGTGCAAAAAATGAAGCAAATAATGCAAACAATGCTGCAAACAATACTGCAGTGGAATCAAATCAAGATTCTAATGTGGCTAATGGAAATTTGAAACTTCACAGAGCTTACTTAGCACCTCATGGTGAAGGAGCTTTTGCTAGAGTAATTGTTGCAACTAGTGGAGATAAAATTCTAGGTGCAAATATTGATGAGTTCCAATTCTTAGATAAAGGAGCTGTTGAGCTTCCAAACTCTGATAAAGAATTTGGCGAAGGATTTGCAGAAGGAAAAGTTCTTTCGTCTAAAAAAATGAATGACGAAATCTATAGTGCTATGATGGCTGAAAAAGCTGGAGCAACTAAATCAATTGCAGAAAATTATGAAGCTATTGAAAGTTTTGTAGCTGGAAAAACAATTGAAGAAGTAGAAAAAGTTATTAAAGAAGCAAAAGATGGGGAACCTGTTGATGCAGTTTCATCTGCTACTTTAGTAGATACAAAAGGATATTTACAAGCAATTGTAGATACAGCAAAAGATGATTCTCTTGCAACTGTTGTAGATACAGAAGTAAATGTTGAAAATCTTACATTAGAACAAGCTTACACTGGAAATGGAAAAGGTCAATACTTTACAGATGCAGTTGTTCTTAAAGATGGAGATAAAATTGTAGCAGCAAATATTGATGAATTATTATTTATGGAAGATGGAAAAGGTGTTCCAAATTCAGATAAGAAATTTGCAGAAGGATATGCAGATAAAAAAGCTCCTTTAGTTTCTAAAAAAGAAAATAGTGAAGCTTATAGTAAAAATATGAAAGAATATGGCCAAGCTACAAAAACAATGATGGAAAACTATAAAGCTATTGAAGAATTTGCAATTGGAAAAACTTCAGAAGAACTTGTAGAAGTAGCAAATAGTGGAAAAGAAGGAGAGCAAATTGATGCAGTTTCATCAGCAACTCTTTCTGGAACATCAGGACTTTTAAAAGATTTAGCAGAAGCGTCTAAATAAAAAGAAAAGCTGAGTTATCTCAGCTTTTTTTATTTTGTAGAAAAATAACTTTAGATAAAAGATTAATTTAGCAAATGAAATATAGATTTTAAATTAATACAGAGAAGATTATTTTAAAATCTATTTATTTTTTCATATATATTATATATTTGTTAAATAATTGTGCATTTTTGCCCTTGGCTATGCTATAATATCTTAGAAATTGGAGAGTGAATTTAAAATGATAAGTGTAAATAATGTAAGTGTATTATTTCCAGATAAAAAATTATTTGATGATGTAAATTTAATTTTTAACCCAGGAAATTGCTACGGAATAATTGGAGCAAATGGTGCTGGTAAATCTACATTTTTAAAAATATTATCAGGTGAAAAAGATCCATCATCAGGTAATGTTTCAATGAATAAAGATGCAAGACTAAGTAAATTATCTCAAGATCACTATGCTTTTGAAGATGAAGTTGTAATTGATACTGTAATTATGGGAAATAAAAGACTTTATGATATTGCACGTGAAAAAGATGCAATTTATATGAAGGAAGATTTCTCTGATGAAGACGGTATGCGTGCTGGAGAACTTGAAGCTGAATTTGCTGAAATGAATGGTTATGAAGCAGAATCAGAAGCATCAACTTTACTTCAAGGTTTAGGAATAAAAGTTGATATGCATGACAAGAAAATGTCTGAACTTATTGAATCTGATAAGGTAAAAGTTTTACTTGCTCAATCACTTTTTGGGAATCCAGATATTTTACTTCTTGATGAGCCTACAAATGGTATTGATATTAAAGCGGTACTTTGGTTACAAGATTTCTTAGCTGATTTTGCTGGAATTGTTATAGTTGTATCTCATGATAGATATTTCTTAAATGAAGTTTGTACTCATATGGTTGATATAGACTTTGGAAAAATAACTATGTTTGTTGGTAACTATGATTTCTGGTACGAATCATCACAACTTGCACAAAGAATGGCTAAAGATCAAAATAAGAAAAAAGAAGATAAAATTAAAGAACTTCAAGAATTTATTACAAGATTCTCTGCAAATAAATCTAAATCAAAACAAGCTACAAGTAGAAAGAAACTTCTTGATAAAATAACTCTTGATGATATAAAACCTTCTTCAAGAAAATATCCATTTGTTGGATTTGAACTTTCAAGAGAACCAGGAAATGAAATTTTAAATTGTGAAAAACTTACTGCAAGAGATGCAGATGGAAATGAATTAATTAAAGATTTATCTTTAAGAGTTAATAAAGATGATAAAATTGGTTTTATTGGAAACGAACTTGCTATTACAAAATTCTTTGAAATAGTAAATGGTGAAGATGATAATTACGAAGGCGAATGTAAATGGGGACAAACTATAACAAGTTCTTATTTCCCTAAGGATAATACAGAATTCTTTGAAGGTGTTGATCTTACACTTATTGATTGGTTAAGACAATATTCAGAAGAAGGATCTGAAATTTACCTAAGAGGATTTTTAGGTAAAATGCTTTTTGCTGGAGATACTGCTCTTAAAAAAGCAAATGTTCTTTCAGGGGGAGAGAGAGTTAGAATGATGTTCTCAAGAATGATGTTAAAACCTGCGAATATTTTAACTTTTGACCAACCAACAAACCATTTAGACCTTGAAAGTATTGAAGCTGTAAATAACGGATTAATTAGCTTTAAAGGAAATATTTTATTTACTTCTCAAGATCATCAATTTGTTTCATCAATTGCAAATAGAATCGTTGAATTCTTCCCAGATGGAACTTATAGAGATGTTTCAATGACTTATGAAGATTACATCAATAAATATCTTATTGAAGAATAATTTTTAAAAAGTTGTTGACAAAAAAATATTTCATGCTTATAATGTGATAAACAATTGATTAAAAAATATAAAATAAACCAGTTGAAAAGAAGAGTACTTTTTAGGAAGCTTTTACAGAGAATTCTCGTTTGGTGAGAGAGAATGAAGATAAATGAAAAGGAATATGGTCTTTAGATGGTAGATGTCGATATTAGATTTCTACGGGAACTCCCGTTATAGAGTTAGAGTATGATGGTACTCAAAGAGGTGTATATTGTAAAGTATACATAAACTAAGGTGGTAACACGATTATTCGTCCTTTTGTCATAATATGACAAAAGGACTTTTTTTATACAAAAAGGGGGCAAAAGATGATAGACATAAAAAATGTAACTGTTGAATTTGAAAATAAAAATAAAGTTTTCAAGGCAGTTGATGATGTTTCATTAAAAATAAATAAAAAAGAAATTTATGGAATTGTTGGTTTTTCAGGAGCCGGGAAGTCGACTCTTGTAAGAACAATAAATTTGTTGCAAAGGCCAACAAGTGGAGAAGTTTTTATTAAGTATAGAGATTTAGTTAAATTGTCCAAAAAAGAATTAAGAAAAGAAAGAAAAAATATTGGAATGATTTTCCAACATTTTAATTTAATGCCATCAAGAACAATTTTAGAAAATGTTTTATATCCTTTAAAAGACTCTGACATTTCAAAGGAAGAAAAAAATAAAAGAGCATTAGAACTTTTAAAGCTTGTAGAGATTGAAGAGAAAAAAGATCATTATCCATCAGAGTTATCAGGGGGACAAAAACAAAGAGTTGCAATAGCAAGAGCATTATCAAATAATCCAGAGATTTTACTTTGTGATGAAGCAACTTCTGCTCTTGATCCAAAAACAACATTATCAATATTAAAATTACTTAAAAAAGTAAATGAAGAACTTGGAGTTACAATTGTTCTTATAACTCACGAAATGAATGTTGTTAAAGAAATTTGCACGGGAGTTTCAATAATGGATAAGGGAAAAATTATTGAAAGTGGAAGTATTATAGAAATATTTGCAAATCCACAAAAAGAACTTACAAAGAGTTTTATAAATGTGGCAAATAATATGGATACAACAATTGAAAAAATAAAAGCTCATTTAGATCCAAAGGATTTTGAAAATAAAAAACTTGTAAAACTTTCCTATGTTGGTGAGTCAGCAACAAAAGGGCTGATAGTTGATATTTATGACAGGTTTGATGTAAAGACAAATATTCTTTCTGGAAATATTGAATTTTTAGGAGATACACCTTTTGGGAATCTAATTGTTATAAACGAAGGCAAGGAAGAAAATATAGATGCTGCTTATGAATATTTAAAAGCACAGGGAACATTTGTAGAAGAAATTTATATAGGAGGTTAATA
>CAMIZH010000022.1 GCA_946403255.1 uncultured Peptoniphilaceae bacterium
TATTTTACAGACATAAGTATTTGATTTTAAAATATGTACATCTATTCATTTACAATAAAAAAGGCCTAGTTTAAAACTAGACCTTTTAATTTTATAATCCATTACAGAATCCCATAAATCCTGTAATAATTAATGCATTTGTAAAGTTACTAAATAATCCCCCAATTATTGGTACAATGAAGAAAGCAATTTTTGAATATGAATATTTATCACATACTGCTTTCATATTTGCCATAGATACTGGAACAGCACCCATACCAAATCCTACATGTCCTGCTGCAATAACAGCTGCATCGTAGTCTCTACCCATAAGGTTGAAAGTAATAAATCTAGCAAATAATACCATTAATATAACTTGTGCTATTAATAATATTACTAAAGGACCTGCAAGTGATGCTAAATCCCATAGCTTCATAGACATAATAGCCATTGTAACAAATAATGATAAAGATACATCACCCATAATATCTATTTCAGGTTGCGGTATAGGTTCTTGTTTCTTAGAAAACATAGGTATCAGGTTAGTAAGTATACAGCCACCTATCATTCCCATAACATGTACAGGAATATTTACACTTGCTGGTAATATTGCATCAAAGAAGTCTTTAAAGTAAGCTCCAATACCTAAAGCTATAAATACTAAAATAGTTGCATATATGAAAACACTATAGCTAAGAGGTCTTGCTACTTCTCCATCACTTTCTTCTAATCCATTTTCTTTTGCCATTTCTGGAGTCCATAAGTTTTTCTTTTTAATTAGTCTATCTGCCAATGGTCCTCCTATTAAACAACCTGCTACAAGACCAAATGTAGCTGCTGCTACTGCTACGTTAAGAGCATTTGAATAACCCATCTCAACAGCCATCGGCCCAAAACTCGCTGCATTCCCATGTCCGCCTGTCATTGGTATTGAACCAGTCATAAGCCCTATCATTGGTTCTACATTTAATGGTACAGAAAGTCCTACTGCCACAGCATTTTGTAAAAATGCCAAAAGTGCCGCCAAGATTAAAAATATAATTATTTTAACTCCACCCTGTTTAAGTAAAGCAAAGTTAGCTTGAAATCCTGCACATGTAAAAAATACATACATAAAGAATTTTTGCATTGTATCTTCAAATATAAATTGTGCAACTCCTGTTGTACTAAGTATTAAATTAATAATTGCAAACAATAGTCCCCCAACTACTGCTGACGGTATACAATATTTTTTAAATACTGGAAATTTTTCTCTAAGCCAATCTCCCAAAGCCATTAAAATAACACACACTAACAATGTTTTCGAAACATTCATTGATATTTCCATAAACTTACCTCCTTTTTAGTTAGTATTATGATAATATCACAATTTCTCAGGAAAACAATACCATTGTTTAAGATAAAACCATTATTTTAATACTTTATACCTATAGTTGTATTAGTTTTTAGTATATAAAAAGACCTATATAACTATAGGCCTTTTTATATACTATTCTGAAATTATTTTTGTTCTTATTTCTTCTAACAACATTTCTTTAAATTCTTCTGGAGAAATATCTTTAATTTCTTCTCCATTTCTTTTTCTTACAGAAAGTTTTTTAGATTCTACTTCTTGCTCTCCTACTACAAGCATATAATTAACTTTTTTAAGTTGAGCTTCTCTAATCTTATATCCAACTTTTTCTGCTCTAGTATCAAGTTTTACTCTAATATTATATTTATCAAATAATTCTGCTAATTCTTCTGCATAATCATTAAATTTATCAGATACTGGAATAATTTCAACTTGAACTGGCGCAAGCCATAATGGGAATTTACCAGCAAAATGTTCTATTAGTATTCCTAAGAATCTTTCTACTGATCCTAATAATGCTCTATGAAGCATAACTGGTCTTGCTTTTTCTCCTTTTTCATTAACATAAGTTAAATCAAAGTTTACTGGCATTTGGAAGTCAAGTTGTATTGTTCCACATTGCCAAGTTCTTCCAATAGCATCTTCAAGATGGAAATCTATTTTAGGACCATAGAATGCTCCATCACCTTCATTTATTGTATAAGGCATATTTTTTTGTTCTAAAGCATCTTTAAGATTTTGTTCTGCTATATTCCAAGTTTCTATATCGCCCATAAAATCATCTGGTCTAGTTGAAAGTTCAATGCTGTATTTAAATCCAAAAGTTGAATATAAATAATCTGCAAGATCTATCATTTTAAAGACTTCATCTTGTATTTGTGATGGTAAGCAATATACGTGAGCATCATCTTGAGTGAAAGTTCTTACTCTAAATAGTCCGTGAAGTGCTCCTGATAACTCATGTCTATGAACTTGACCGAATTCTGAAAGTCTAATTGGTAATTCTTTATAAGAATGTGGATTTGAACCATAAACAATAGTTGATCCTGGACAGTTCATAGGTTTAACTGCATAATCAGCTCCATCTATTTCTGTAAAATACATATTTTCTTTATAATGAGCCCAGTGACCTGATCTATGCCATAATTCTTCATTTAAAATAATTGGAGTTAAAATTTCTCCATAACCATTTTTAACAAGAACATCTCTCCACCAGCTTAAAAGTTCATTTCTTAAAACCATTCCATTTGGATGGAAAAATGGGAATCCTGGACCTTCTTCGTGAATACTAAATAAGTCTAATTCTCTACCTAGTTTTCTATGATCTCTTTTTTCTGCTTCTTCAAGTCTTTCTACATATTCATCAAGACCTTTTTTCTTTTCAAAAGAAATACCATAAATTCTTTGAAGCATTTTATTTTTTTCGTCGCCTCTCCAATATGCACCAGCTATTGATAGAAGTTTAAATGCTTTTATTTTTTTAATATTTTCTAAATGAGGTCCTCTACATAAATCTACAAATTCTCCAATTTTATATAAAGTTATTTTTTCATCTTCTGGTAAATCTTCTATTAATTCAATTTTATAATCTTGATTTTTTTCTTTGAATATTGATATAGCTTCTTCTCTAGAAACTTCAATTCTCTCAACATCATAAGCTTCTTTAACAATTTTTTTCATTTCAGCTTCGATTTTTTCTAAATCTTCTGGAACAAATCTATGATCTGTATCAATGTCATAATAGAAACCATTATCTACAGCAGGTCCTATTGCAAATTTTGCATCTTCAAATAAATTTGATATAGCATAAGCCATTACATGAGAAGTTGTATGCCAAAATATTTTCTTTCCTTCAGCATCATCAAATTTTACTATTTTCACATCACAATCATAATCATAATCAACAATATCATTCATTCCAAGAGTTTCTCCATTTACTACTGCTCCTAAAGCAACTCTTGCTAATCCTTCTGATATGTCCATTGTTATTTCTTTTACACTTTTCGCATCTTCATATTTTCTTTCAGATCCATCTGGTAATCTAACTATCATAATTTGCCTCCTAATTTATAATAAAAAAAGGCCTACCATCCTAAAAGGACGATAGACCGTGGTTCCACCTTAATTTATACTCAGTAGTTTTATCGCAACTAATACGTTTTGTATTAACAAAAAACTCTAGGTTAGTTTTCAAATAAACTTTTCTTAGAACTTTCAGCCAAGGTTCTATTCTCTTTAAGCTAGTTTTTATTCTACTCTTCCCGTCAACATTACTTTATAAAATTTAATTATTATTATAGTACAATATTTTTAAAATTACAAATCTTTTTTCAAAAATATTAAACTGCCATAATCTTCAATTGGTTTTTCTGACAAAAATTCATACTCTTCATTATTATCATTTAAAAACTTTATTATTTTCTCATAAGAACTATGTTCTTTTAAACTTCCTGTAAAATATATCTTATCATTTATAAGTCCACTTGTTCCACCTATAAATCCATAGTTAAATCCTTCTAGGATAATTTGCTTGTGATCTATTAATAAAATTTTTTCGAAATCTTTTATACTATTATAAATATCCACATCTGATGTAATTAAAACATTTTTTCCAACAACTATATTACATTTTGTGTATCCTTGCTTTACATTTATCATTCTATATCCATTTGAGCTATAAAAATCTAATAATTTTTTATCAGTATAATTTAGATTGTGAATAAATAGATTTTTAAATACAACTGCATTTAATGAAATATCTTTTGGATATTTTCCATCTAATTTACAATCACTTGGTATAACATTATATTCACTTAAAAGTTCTTTATAGTATTTATAATTTTCTCTATCTACAATTACATCTGTATTTGGTAATTGATGCAGCAATATATCTGGATGTCCTTTTAAAGGCTCTAAAAGGTTATTATTTTCTTTTGTATTTAGAATATCAATTCCAATACTTTTAAGATTATCTAAAATTTCTTTTTTAAGTTTTTTATTTACTAATATTTTTTCCATATTTATCCATTTCATACATACATATAGATGCCGCTACATTAGCATTTAATGAATTTATTTTATCTGACATTGGTATTTTTATAAACTCTGAAGACATATTAAATATTTCTGTACTTACTCCATGAGCTTCATTTCCAATTGTTAAAATAATATTATCTGTAAAATCAAAATCATAAATAGATATAGAGTTTTCAAAAGCTGTTGAAACTATTTTAAAATCATCTTTTAAATCTAATAACTGGTCTTTTTTATCAATTATATAAATATTTACTCTAAAAATAGATGCCATTGTTGATCTTATAACTTTTGGATTATATAAATCCACAGTTTCCTTTGTTAAAATTATACCATCAATTGAAAAAGCTTCAGCTGATCTTATAATTCCTCCAAGATTACCTGGATCCTTTAAATCATCTAATAAAATAAATTTACCTTTTTTTATATTTGAAATATCTTTTTTATGAATAAAATTATAATAAGCTATTATTCCTTGTGAATTCTCAGTATCTGTTAATGAATTGAAAATTTTATCTTTTATATATATTATTTTCGTATAACTATCATCAACTAAATTTTCAATTTCTTTTATTTCTTCCAAATCCATAATCTTAGTTGATATAGCTATATATAAAGGTGCTTTTTCTAAAATAGTTTCTTTAACCACTTTGATTCCTTCAATTAAAAAAATCTCTTCATTTCTTCTTTGTTTTTTATTTAAAAAACCTTTTAAATATTTATAGGTTTTGTTATCAGTACTTTCAACGATCATATTGTCTCCAATTATTTTATATCTTTAATTTCTTTTAACATTTTTTGAATAAACTCATCATTACTCTCTGTTTTTTGCATATTTTTTATTATTTTTTCAGTAAATTCTCCAGAGGAATCAGAACTCATTTTTCTTCTTATTCCCCAAGTAAATTCAAGCTCATCTTTATTTAATAAATCTTCTTCTTTTCTAGTACCACTTTTATTTATGTCTATAGCTGGGAATATTCTTCTTTCAGATAATTTTCTATCAAGATGAACTTCCATATTTCCTGTACCTTTAAATTCCTCAAATATAACATCATCCATTCTTGAGCCAGTTTCTATTAAAGCTGTAGCAAGTATAGTTAAACTTCCACCTTCTTCAATATTTCTTGCTGCCCCAAAAAACCTTTTTGGTTTGTGTAGTGATAATGGATCTAAACCTCCAGATAATGTTTTACCAGATGAAGGTGTTATTAAGTTATATGCTCTTGTAAGTCTAGTCAATGAATCTAAAAGTATAACTACATCTTTTTTCTGCTCTACTAATCTTTTTGCTCTTTCAATAACCATTTCAGCTACTCTAGTATGATTTTTAGGAAGTTCATCAAAAGTTGAATAGACCACCTCTCCTTTAACAGACCTTTTCATATCTGTTACTTCTTCTGGTCTTTCATCTATTAATAATACAATTAATTCTACTTCTGGATAGTTTTCTGAAATTGACTTTGCTATTTTCTTTAAAAATGTTGTTTTACCACTTTTAGGTTGCGATACAATTAGACCTCTTTGTCCTTTACCAATTGGCGAAATCAAATCTATTAACCTAGTGGCAATATCCTTAGAGTCGTTTTCAAGCATTAATTTTTGTTTTGGATATATAGGAGTTAAATTATCAAAAAATGGTCTGTTTATAGCCATATGTGGCGGATTATCGTTAACTGATTTTATATAAATAAGTCCATTGAAACTTTCTCCAGGATTGGATGGGCGATTTACACCCTCTACTTTATCACCATTTTTAAGTCTAAATCTTCTTATTTGAGAAGGTGAAACATAAATATCTCCTTCTCCTGGAAGATAATTATTTACTCTTAAAAAACCAAATCCATCTGGATGTAAATCAAGTATTCCAGATACATAATTTATATCATCCATATTTTCTAATATTTCAGTAGCATTATCTGATAAATGTTCTGTATTTACTTGTTCTTGTTCTTTTGCTACTTCATCAATATTTGATATATCAACATTTTCTATTTTCAAAATTTTTTCAATAAGTTCCTGCTTTTTTAAAGAATATGACTTTTCTATATTTAAATTATCAGCAATCTTTCTTAATTCAGAAACTGTTTTTTGATTTAATATATTTTCATCTACATTTACATTTTTTTGTGTTTTCATTATATTTTCTACTAACTCATCCTTCTTCATATTATAGGATTTATTTATTCCCATATTATCAGCAATTTTTCTTAGCTCGATTAATGTAATATCTTCAAGTTCTTCTACTGTATAAGAATCAACCAATGGTTTTATGCCACTTACTATAAAGTTATAATAATCTCCTCTAGTTAACGAAGTATGGTCTTGAATCCCCATTGATAATGCAATATTCCTTAGATCATCAATAGATTTTGATGATAATACTTCTCTATTTTCTTCTTTGGAATAATTATTATTTTCCATATTTTCCTCCTAATATGAATAAATCAGATCCCCCATTAGAAGATCTGACTTATTTTTTTATTTGGCATAATCAGGTTTTTGATTTAATTTATGTGTACTTTCAATAAATCTAGTTGTTCCACTTGGAAGTCTTAAAACTAAAGTTTGAGTTTTTGCCATATTATTTCCAATATATTTTACACCATCAAGGATTTCACCTTTAGATACTCCTGTTGCAGAAAATATTGCATCATTTCCTTTAACTAAATCATCTATATGGTAAACTTTTTTTAAATCACTATGGAAATTTTTACATCTACTCATTTGTGCGTCATCTGTTGGATGTAGTCTTCCTTGGAAATCTCCACCTAAACATTTAAGAGCAGTTGCTGCAATAACTCCTTCTGGAGCTCCACCTATTCCCATAACAAGATCTACTCCTGAATCATCAAAACAAGTTTCAATAGCAGTAACAATATCTCCGTCTGAAATTCTTTTTATTCTTGCTCCAATAGATATAATTTCTTTAATCATATCTTCATGTCTTGGTCTATCTAGTACTGCAACTGTAATATCATCAATATTTTTATCTAAAGCTTTAGCAACTCTTTTAATATTTTCAGTTGGAGAATCATCTAAGTTTATACAACCTTTTGCTCTAGGACCACATGCGATTTTTTCCATATATACATCTGGTGCATTAAGTAAACATCCCTTTGGTGCAATTGCAACTACTGCAATTGCATTGTTAGTTCCATTCGCTATAGAAGTTGTACCATCAAGAGGATCTACAGCAATATCAACTTTGTCATATTCTTCTCCCTCTTTACCAATATGTTCTCCTATATATAGCATTGGTGCTTCATCAATTTCACCTTCACCAATTACTACTTCACCATCTATTTCAACAGTGTCAAACATTCTTCTCATAGCATCTACTGCTGCAGCATCTGCTTCATTTTTGTTTCCTTTTCCTAAATACTTTCCTGAAGAAAGTGCTGCTGCTTCTGTTACTCTTGCTAGATTTAAAGCTAAATTTCTATCCATCGTTTAAAAATCTCCTTTTGTTTTAACTTCTTTAAAATCACTTAAAAACTTATCTATACCAGTATCAGTTAATGGATGTTGTACCATTTGCTTAAATACTTTATAAGGAACTGTTGCTATATCAGCTCCATATTTAGCACATTCTAATATATGAGCAGTATGTCTTACACTTGCTGCTATTATTTCAGTTTGAATACCATATATTCCAAATATTTCACTTAAATCTCCAATAAGATCCATTCCATCTTGTCCTATATCATCAAGTCTTCCAATAAATGGACTTACATAAGAAGCACCTGCTCTAGCTGCAAGTAGTGCTTGATTAACTGAAAATATAAGTGTTACATTTGTTTTTATTCCTTCAGCTGCAAGAATTTTTACAGCTTTTAAACCATCTTCAGTCATTGGAATTTTAACAATAATATTTTTATGGATTTTTGCAAGTTCTTTTCCTTGCAAAACCATTTCTTCCCAATTAATCGCTGTAACTTCTGCAGAAATAGGTCCATCTACAATATTTGTAATTTCTTCTACTACTTCCTCAAAAACTCTTCCTTCTTTTGCAATTAATGATGGATTTGTAGTAACTCCAGAAATAACTCCCCAAGAATTAATTTCTACAATTTCATCTACATTTGCAGTGTCAATAAAAAATTTCATCTAATCAACCTTCCTATTTATTCTCAACTAATAAAACTACACTTTGAGCAGAAATACCTTCTTCTCTTCCCACAAAACCCAGTTCTTCAGTAGTTGTCGCTTTAATTGATACATTTTCAATATCTGTATCTAATATTTCAGCTATACATTTCCTCATTTCAATAATATGAGGTGCAAGTTTAGGCTTTTGTGCCGCCACAACAGTATCTATATTACCTATATAGTATCCTTTTTCTAACATTATATCATAAACTCTTTTAAGCAAAATTTTGGAATCAATATCTTTGTACTCATCATCAGTATCTGGAAATAATTTCCCTATATCTCCCAGAGCCAAAGCTCCTAATATAGCATCCATTATTGCATGTATTAAAACATCAGCATCTGAATGTCCCAATAAACCTTTACTATGTTCTATTTCAATTCCACCTAAAATAAGTTTTCTGTCTTCCACTAATTTATGAACATCATATCCTATACCTATTTTCATTTTTGCTCCTCTTTATAAATCTCATTTATTGCCTCAGCAATAACTAAATCCTCAGGCGTTGTTATTTTTATATTATTATAATCATTTAATATAAGTTTTACTTTGTTTCCAGTTTTCTCAACTAAAGAACAATCATCAGTTCCATAATAACCTTCATCAAAAGCCTGTTTATATGCTTTTTTTATAACTTCTGTTGTAAAACCCTGAGGAGTTTGTATTGCCCAAAGTACTGATCTATTTGGAGTATAATCCACAACTTCTCCATTTGACGAAATTTTTATTGTATCTTTAACAGGATTTGCAAGAGTTGCAGCACCTGTTATATCTACTTTTTCTATGACCTCTTTTATTTTATTTAAACTAACAAAAGGTCTTGCACCATCATGAGTTATAACTATTTCTGTTTTCTTTGGCATATTATTTAATCCATGAGAAATAGAATCTTGTCTTTCTTTTCCTCCATAAACTATTTTAAATGGTTTATGAATTCCATATTCATTTAAAATTTGCCCTAAATAATTAATATCCGATGGTTTTATTATTATTATTATAAAATCTATATATTCACATTTCTCTATTTTCTTTAAAGTATGTGCAAGAATTGGTATATCATTTATAGTTAAAAACTGTTTGTTAATAGTTTTCTTCATTCTTTTTCCCATACCTGCTGCTGCAATTATTGCTGTAACAAACTTATTATCATACATTTCATCACTCCATATTTCTTAATGCATAATCTATAACTTCGGCGGCAATTGGTGCTGCAACCTTACTACCATAATCTTGAACATTTTGTATTACAACTGCTACACATATTTGAGGATCATCAGCTGGTGCAAAACCTACAAACCAAGCGTCATTTGTTCCACCTTGAATAGACTTTTGAGCTGTACCAGTTTTTCCTGCAATTTGAGCTCTTCTTATATTAGCAGTTTTTCCTGAACCTTTATTTACCACATTTACCATCATGTCTTTTATTATATTTGCATTTTCCTCACTTGTTGCATTTGATAAAATTTCAGGCTCTCTTTGATAAATTACTTTTCCATTTGGAGACATTATACTTCCAACAAGATATGGTTGCATAATATTTCCTCCATTTGCTATAGCTGAAGTTACCATACACATTTCAAGAGGAGTTGATAAAACATCTCCCTGTCCAATTCCTGCAGAAGCAAGAGCTTGTTTATCCCAAGAAGCATAATCAAATTTTGAAACATTTGTATTTAAATCAAAGTCTATTTTTTTATTAAACATGAATTTTTCTGCAACTTTACCAAAATCATTTGCCCCAATATCCATTGCTTTACTTGCAAAATAAGTGTTCACTGAATAAGTAAAGGCACTATTTAAATTTACATCTCCATAAATTTTTTGTCCAGCATTTTTTATTGGATGTCCACCAGCAGATTCTTCTCCAGTATCCTTATAATTTTGATTTGTTCCTGTTTCTAAAATAGATGCGGCTGTTACTATTTTAAAAGTTGATCCTGGTGGAAACAATGATTGAGTAGCTCTATTATAAAAAGCTCCCTTATTCTGTTCTACAATTGCTGCTGAATCCTTATCTATAGTTTGTGAATTAAAATCTGGATAAGATACCATAGATAATATTTCACCTGTTTTTGGATTCATAGCAACAATAGCTCCTGATTCACCAGTTTTATGGAGTAAATCTCGAGACTTTTGTTGTAGCCCCGTATGAGTTGTTAAAACTACATTATCTCCTGTTTTTGGTTCTATACTTCTATCAAAAAAAGCTTTAATAGCTTTTACTGTTTGACTACCATTTTGTCCTAATAAATATTTATTATATTTAGATTCAATTCCTGATTTTCCTGAAACTTTATTTGAATATCCAATAACATGAGAATAAATAACTGGATAAACATAATGTCTTTCATATTTGTATTCTTCACCTTCAGAATAAACAAGAACTTCTCCTGACCTATCTAAAATACTACCTCTTTTTATTGCCGATTCTTGCATTGAATCACGTCTATTTGCTGGGTGATCTTTTAAATCTCCTGCAACAAAGATAGTAAAATAACTTAAATAAAAAATTAATGACATAAAAAGTAAAATTAGAAAAACTAATAGTATTAAAATTTTTCTATTTTCTTTTAAATTCATATTTCACCTCATTCATACTTATATGACATATCTTCACTTGCAACTTGCAAGACTCCTAGTGCCATAAAGCTTGATAACATTGATGAGCCACCATAGGATACAAAAGGCAAAGTTATACCAGTCATTGGAATAACTTTTATTACCCCACCTATATTTAAAAATGCCTGAACAGTAAATAAAATTCCAACACTTAATGCTAAAATTTTATAAAATTTATATTCTTGTCCAAGGGCAATTTTAAAAGCTCTATAAGTTAATAACATATATAGCATAATAATACCTATTCCTGTAAAAATCCCCATTTCTTCGCATATTACTGGGAAAATCAAATCAGAATATCCTACTGGTATAAGTTTTGGATATCCCCTGCCTATTCCAGCACCAAAAAAACCACCTTCACTTATTGCAAAAAGTGATTGTACTATTTGTCTACTTTTGTCATATATATTATCTTCTCTCCAAGGATGAAGCCAAATATCCACTCTAACTCTTACGTGGTTAAATAAAAAATAACCAACAACAGCTCCAAATATCATAAGAGCAATATTTACAAACAAACTTTTTCTATCTTCATCATATACAAATTGAATCCCAGTATATAAAGCAAGAAATATAGCTGCAGTTCCTAAGTCTTTTTGTAAAAATAACATTCCAATAAATAAATACATAGCTATTAAAAGCACATATGATTTATATTGAAAATCTTTATTTAATCCTTTGTATTGAAATTCTGTATAAAAAGATGCGACTAAAAACATAACAAGAATTTTTCCGATTTCAGCTGGTTGAATTGAAAATGATGATGATATTATAATCCAGTTTTTTGCACCACCTATTTCTTTACCAAAAATAAAAGTAGCCAAAAATAAAAACATCAAAATTCCAAAATAAATAAAAGTTTTACTCTCTAATTTTCTAAAAGCCCTTACCATAAAATAAGTTATATAAAAAACAAAAATTCCAACTAAAGACCAAACAAGTTGTTTTATCCCCAAAGCTGGATTGATTCTATATATAGTAATTATTCCTATAGTAAGGAGCATGGAGACTATTAAAAATATATAATTATCTCCTGATGATACTTTTCCTAATATAAAATTAGAAATATAAATTATTAAGATAAGCCCTATAAATAACATTGCAATATACTTGTCAAATCCATTATTGTTAAAGAAAAATAAAAGTATAATCGCAAGAACTTCAAAAATTAATAATAAATCTCTAGGTCGTTTGATTTTTAGCAATGATTGTATCATATTACCCCCTATTATCCACAAAGATAAATTGTATTAAACCTACGCCAATTTTATCTCCATTTCTAAGTTCAATAATATCATAAACTTGTTCCCCATTAAGGTAAGTACCATTTGCTGAATCTAAATCTTCTAAGAAAAATGATCCCTTTTCCTCAGTTATAGTTAACTGATCTTTACTAACAAATTTATCCTTAATTACAATATCACTTTTTGTTGAACGTCCAATAGTTACTGTTCCTTTTAATATATAATATTCTTGCATTTTAAAATTTAAAGAATCTAATCTATTTACAACTTTTAAATAAGCCGTATCTAATGATGATCCTTTTTTATTAATAGATTTAATATCTAAGTACATTAATCTAATTATACTAAATATAAATAAATATATTATTAATATAAACACATATTTTAAAACCTGTGATATTAATTCAAACACATCTACACCTCACTAAATTATTCATATGTATAATACCATAAAACGGTGATAAATTAAATATTTAACGCAAATCAAATTCAAGGTTCCCTTTAAGAAATACTTAAATTTATGATAAAATATAAATGGTGATTAATTTGATAATAAAAAACATAAAATATTTAAAAGATGAAAAAAAATATTTTGTAAATTGTGACACAACATCTTTTTTAGTTTTGGAAAATACTTTAGCTCGCTTCAATCTCTATAAAAATAAAGAAATAACCCAAGAAATGATAGAGGATATTTTAATTGAAGATGAAAGATATAAAGCTAAACTTTTATCTATTAAATTTCTTTCAAATATGAAAACAGAAAAAGAAGTCCGAAACCATTTATATAAAAATGAAATTGAATCTTCAATTGTTGAGGATACAATTTCTTATCTACAAGAAGAAAAATTCCTTGATGATTTACAATATGCAATGTATTTTTCAAGAGATAAATTAAATATAAATAAATATGGAAAAAATAAAATTAAAATATCTCTAATTGAAAAAGGAATATCTAGTGACAATATAGAAAAAGCTCTTCTAGATCTTCCCTATGAAGTAGAATATGAAAACCTAAAAACTCTTGCAATTCGTAAAATAGATTCTTTAAAAGATTCCAAAAATTCACAAGATAAACTTATAAGACATCTCTTATATAAAGGATATAATTATGATTTAATAAAAGAAGTTTTAAAAGATATTCGAGAAGAAATATGACATATTATATATATATACTACGATGTGTTGATAACACTTTCTATACTGGATACACTAATGATTTAGAAAAAAGAATACAAACTCACAACAATAAGAAAGGCGCTAAGTATACTCGCGGAAGAACTCCCGTAAGGCTTATTCATTTTGAAACTTTTGATAATAAATCTGATGCTTTAAAAAGAGAATACGAAATCAAAAAATTAAGCAGAAAAGAAAAACTTAAACTTTGTCAATTGGAGGATTAATATGTTTAAAAAAATATTCAAAAAAATAAATATTATAAAAACAGAACTTGCTACTTTTGATGAATTTCAAAAAACATTTAACGAAAATAATCCTAATTTAGAAATGTATTTTTACTTTCCAAAAGATATTTATTCAAATCTCCATATAGATAATAATATATTTGATTTATCAAAAAACAAAAATTCTCTTTCTAAAATAAATAATGATTATCTTGAACTTGATTTTTTACATTTGGAAATACAAAGACTTTTTGAAAAAATAACAAATAAATCAATAAAGTATTCTCACATACAAAACAATGCTTTTTATGAAAAAACTCATTATCGTAAAAGATTTCAAAGTTTACTATTATCTGATGATACTTTTCAAGACATAAGATATTCCATCCAACTTTCAAATCTTTTTAAAAAATTGCAAAAATCTACAGAAAATTTAAAAAATACAATTAAAAATTCTTACACTGAGAATATCAATGATTTTTCGATTTCATCTTTGGAAAATGAATATTCTTTATACTACAATCAAACAATATCTAACTATTCAAAAATTAAAGAATTATTAAATACTATATTATCGAATAGACTTCATAAAAAAAAGAGAAACAAAAGGCTTAATACTAAGCATTCTTTCTCTTTCTATTCCAGTTATTTTATTTTTACCTGACTATATGAACTATAAAGAAATTGAAGATAGTTTTAAATACACATTAAACTTCAAAGAAAAATTAGTTTATGAAAATTTAGTTAAAAATACTTCCCTTAATGAATTTGATATTATATTAAATGAAGGTTATGAAAATTCTAATTTAAATCAAAGTAATATTGATATTATTAAAAAACAAGAAAATATAATAAAAGTTAAAAACCAAAGAATATCTAAAAGAACTTATATTATAAAATTTATATTCTCTTGCTTTGCAATATTAAGCTTAATTCTTATTTTAATCTTTTTTAAAGAGCCCTCTCAGGCTCTTTTTTTATAGTTTAATATTGTTATTCCATCTTCTACATTTAAAGAAGTCATTTCTAATTTAATTTCAGTATCCATATCAAAAAATAATTTTCTCCCTTTTCCTAATATAGTTGGAACTATTCCTATTTGATATTCATCTATCATATTATTTTCTATAAATGGTTTTAAGGTAATTCCGCCACCAAATATAAATATATTTTCCAATGATTTTTCTACATATTTTATAGTATTTTCTGGACTAAGAAAAATATAGTTTTCAAAATCTTTAATCAATTCATTTGTTACTACTATTACTTTAAAGTTTTTAAATTCATCAGCCATATTTTCTACAAAACAATTTTTGCCCATTATAATAACTTCCATATCTTTAATTAAACTACTAAAATTATACTCTCCATTAATATTTCCATTTATCCCTGAGTTATCTCCTGCTATCCAACTATAATTTCCATTTTCTCCTGAAATAAATCCATCTAAACTTATAGCAAGGCTAGTTACTACTTTTCTCCTGAAATAACTCCTTATTTTTTATTAGGATATTTTCTTTCTTCTCCATTATGTTGTTCAAATCTTTCATCATTTGGTTTATGATATATTTCTTTTGTTTTATATGGCCATCCACCAAATTCAGTTTCATTGAAATCTTCATAGGCTTGTTTTATTTCTTCCATTGAATTCATAACATAATTTCCATAAGCAACTATAGGGCCTTTTATTGGTTCTGCTTCTAATAATAATAACTTTATAGTATTTTCACCTATATTTTGTATTTTATTTTCATCACCTGTTAAAAATGCATATTCATTTTTTAAAATCATACTATCTTCAATTTTTAGAACTTCTCCAGAAACTAAATAAATAGATCTATTTAAAGTTTCACTTACATTTGGAATAGTGTATTTAGAACCAGCTTCAAGCTCTAATATCTGTATAGATAATTTAGACTCATCTTTATATGCATAGGAACTTTTTGTTGGACTTACTGCTTTGTAATTTTCTAATACTCCTGCAATTAAAGTTATTTTAGTTTGCTTGTTCTCATCATCTATTTTTTCAATAACCGGTATATCTTCTGACCATAACATTTTATATTCAGGATCTACCATTCTATCCATATAATCTAAACTAAGCCATATTTGAAATAGCTCTAAAGTATTTTCTTCTTCTGTATTTATTAAAGGAAACATTTCTGCATGTTGAAGACCACTTCCTGCAGTCATCCATTGAACATCTCCATTTCCATATCTTCCCTCTGATCCTAACCCATCTGTATGATCTACATATCCTTTTGATACTATAGTTATAGTTTCAAAACCTCTGTGAGGATGTGCTGGAAAACCTGGAACCTTTCTTCCATAATACATTCTCCATTCATCGGCATGATTAAAATCTCCATAGGTAGTTTTTTTTTCAAGCAGAAGACGGCATACT
>CAMIZH010000023.1 GCA_946403255.1 uncultured Peptoniphilaceae bacterium
GGCCTTGTGCCCGTAAATTAAAAACCACCGGCTAGGCCGGTGGATGTTTTTTTTAAAATGAAATTCCTTTAAATATAGCTATTAAACATAATACAACTGCCAGAGGTACATAAATAAATTTACCTACTCTATGCCAAGTTTTAGTATATTTCTTTTTACTATTATTATCATTTATTTCATCAAGTAATTCTTCTTTTGGTAATATATAGAACCAAGTTATTGCTCCTATTAAAGCTCCTATTGGAATAATATATATTGATATTAAATCCATCCACGGTCCCCAAATAAATATAGCTTCCATATTTACACTAATTCCAAAAAGTAAAACTACAAGACCTATAAGAAGTGGTCCTCTTTTTACTTTAGGAAATCTATAAAGTAGTGATTCTATTACTACTTCAAACATATTTTGAAGAGATGAAATCCCTCCAAAAACAACTGCTGCAAATAGGAATATTGCAAAAATTCTTCCCATAAATACATCTTGAAGTATCTCTGGAAGTGTAACAAATAAAAGCCCTGGTCCTGATCCTACATCAACTGAATATGCAAAACATGCGGGAATTATAACAAGTGAAGAAACAACTGCTGCAAGAGTATCAAAAACTGCTGTAGTCATTGAACTTTTTACTACATCTTCACCTTTTGGTAAGTATGCTCCATAAACTATCATTCCACTCCCTGTTACAGAAAGTGAAAAAAATGCTTGTCCCATTGCATAAATCCAAACCTCTGGATTTTTTAAATCATCCCATTCAGGTCTAAACATAAAACTATATCCTTCAGATGAACCATCTAAGAAAAATACTCTAACTGCTAAAATACAAAATAATATAAAAAATAATGGCATAAGTATTTTATTAGATATTTCTATTCCATGTGGTCCAACTCTAAGTGATAATACTACTAGAATTATTATAATAAAATGATATGGAACTACTGAATAAGGAACTTCAGCAAAGGATGAAAACCAACTTTGTGTATCTACTGTCATAAGTGTTCCAGTAAATGTTTGTACTAAAGCCTTTAGACAATAAGCAACAATAACTGAATAACCAAGAGCAATACAAAATGATCCTAAAAGTGGTATCCAACCAATAAATCTTCCAACCTTTTTAAGTCCTCTTTGACTCCACGCATATTCGTAAGAACCTAGAGTTCCTGTTCTAGTCCTTCTACCAATTGCATACTCTGCACTAAGTCCTACAATAGAAAATAGTGTTACAAATATTAAATAGGCAATTAGAAAAGCACTTCCACCCATAGAACCCATTCTGTAAGGGAAACCCCAAACATTGGCCATACCAACAGCAGAACCCACGCAAGCAAGAATAAAGCCCCAACGTGAGGAGAAATATTTCTTTTCTTCCATTTATCTTTTCCTTCTTTCTCTTTTTTCGACTAACCAATAATAACATACTAAAATTCTAATGTAAAGCACTTTAAACCGATAAATCACAACTTAGCGTAGTTCAGTATGTAAAATCATATATTAAAAAGAACTAAAATTAATCTAGCTTTAATCTTAGTTCTTCTCCATTATTTTTTCTACTTATTTCAACTAAATTCAGTCTTGTATATCCATATACTTCTGATTTACTTTCATCTTTTAAAAATTCTTCTTTTAAAACTTTTAAAAGTTCATTTCTATGACTTTTCTTTTTCATATCTACAAAATCCACAAGTATTATTCCTGAAATATTTCTCAGTCTTATTTGTCTTGCTATTTCCTTTGCTGCAACTATATTATTTTCAAAAACTGTATCTTCAAAACTATTATCACCTAAAAAAGAAGCGGTATTTACATCTATTGCCGTTAGACTTTCAGTTTCTTCTATAACAATATTTCCACCATTTAAAAGTTCTACTCTTTCATTGAATAAAGTTTTATAGTCAAGAAATAAATCACTACTATACTTTAATCCAAAACTTTCATCACAAGTTATATTAAAATTATCCTTTAAATCTTTATATAACTCTTTATTATTTGTAAGAATTTCATCACTTTTATCTATATTTTTAAATATATAATCTGCAGCTCCATTTTTATTGTATATTAATTTTGGAGTTGGTCTTTTATCCTTTTGAAGAAGTATGTTTTTAGATATTTTTTTAAAATAATTTATTTCACTTTGTAAATCTTCTAAACTTGCTCCCCTTGATTTAGTTCTATATAAGACACCTTTTTCTCCAATTTTTTTAAACCTTTTTATATCTTCTTTTTCTAGTTTATTGGAAAATTTAATAAAATCATCTTCTGGAAAATAAACTAAATATTTACCACCTAAAGAAAGTTCAGTAGTTATTTTAACAGCTTTATTTTCAGAAGGAACTTTTTTAATTTGAACAAGGATTTCATCACCCTCATGCAAAGTATTTTTTGTGTCTTTTAAACTTAAATAAGCATTTTTTTCCTCTCCAATATTTACAAAAGCCGCATTCATAGAATCTAATACATCTTCAACTCTACCACGATATATATTTCCTATAAGGACATTCTCATAGTCATATATACTTTCTATTCTATTACTATATCCAATTATTAATTTTAAATTATCATCTATATAATACATATTATTTACCAAATATCTTCTTTAAAAAGCCCTTATCATCTCTTTCAAGCTTTTCTCTTAAAACTATTTCTTCCCCTTTTAAAACCTTTGATATATCATTTATAAAAAGTTTAAATTCATCTAAGTTTTCTAAATCTAAATCTTCAAAGTATGGAACTTTTGAAATTATTTTTACTCTTGGTCCCATAAATATTTCGTATTTTTCTTCTAGATTAAATTCCTTATGATTTTTTATTTTATTAAAAACTACTAATATATCTTTCTTGATTTTATTTTTTAAAAATATATACATTATCTTATCTGTAAGTCTTAATGACACAGGATTATCTTCTGTAAGCACTATAAATTTATCAAGTATTTCGCCCCAAAAAACAATGCTCTCTTCATCTCTTGGAATATCTACTAATATATATTTATAATCACTACTTAAATTTGCAAATTTTTCCTTTAGTATTTCTATATCAATATCTGAAACTTTTTTAGACTGTGATGCGCATATAAAATCAAGATTTTCATTGTCCTCTATATTATTTATGCACATATCATCATCGCTATTATTTGCAAAATCATATAAATCATATATAGAGTCTTCAGCATTTAACATAAGATCTAAAGTTCTAAATCCAAAATCTGAATCTATTAAAAGAACTTTTTCTTCTTTGGCTAAATCAAGTGATATATATTTTGCAAAAGTAGATTTTCCTACTCCACCTTTTCCACTTATTATTCCAATTTTTTCCATTTATTCTCCTTAATTCTAAATTAAATTATTTTCTAAAAAACTATAATATTTATTATTTCCAATTACTATATGATCTATTACATCAATTTTTACTAATTTACCGACACCAACTAAATTTTTTGTTATTTCAATATCTTCTGATGATGGCGTCGGATCTCCTGTTGGATGATTATGTAAAAGTATTATAGTATGGGCATTTTCACGAATTGCCACTTGAAAAACATCTCTTGGATGGACTATTGTTGCATTTATAGTTCCTTCTGAAATAGTTTTTATAACTTCTATTTCTTTTTTAGTATTTAATACAGCTATTTTAAACACTTCTTTTTTTAAAAACCTCATATCACTAAGAACATAATCTGCCATATCACTTGGACTTTTAATTCTAGTTTTAATATATACTGAATTTTTATGTACTCTATCTGCAAGTGTAAAAGCTGAAACTATCATTGATGCTTTAGATTCTCCAATTCCTGATATTTTCATAAGGTCTTTACAAGAAAAGTTTTTTAAACAAGCAAGGGCGTCTTGGTTTTTATCTGTGCCCTTTTGTGCTTCATTTAAAATTCTTTGAGATAGCTCTACTGATGTGCATTCCCTAGTTCCTGTTCTTATAATGAGTGCTAAAAGTTCTGCATTTGACAGATACTCCGCACCATATTTTAGAAGTTTTTCCTGTGGTCTATCTTCTTCTGGCATTTCTTTAATTGTGTATTTAAGCTCTCTTTCCCCTAGTTTTTTCATTTTCTACCTCATTTAAAAGTGAAATGTTAAATAGAGATTTAAACTCATCTGATATTCTAGAAATTGGAAGTCCTACTACATTGTTAAAATCTCCAATTATACTTTCAACTAAAAGTTCACCACTACCTTGTATACCATAAGCACCAGCTTTACCTATATACTCGTTAGTATTTAGATAGTCATTTATATCTTTCTCACTAAGTTCTTTAAATTTGACTAAAGTTTTTACATAATTTGTTACTTTTATCTTTTCATCTAATTTAAAAATACTATATCCTGAATAAACTTCATGCTCTTTACCTGACAATTTAGATAACATATCATAAGCATCTTCTTTGTCCTTTGGCTTTCCCATTACAACTCCATCTAAAGCAACAACAGTATCTGCTGAAAGAACTATATCTTCCTTATTTTCAACTGCTACTCCTATTCCTTTTTCAAAAGAAAGAGCCATAACAAGTTGTCTTGGATTTTCATAATCATCATTATTTTCTTCTATATCTTTTGTAATTATTTTATAATCTACAAATCTTTTTAATATATCTTGTCTTCTTGCTGATGTTGATGCAAGTATAATCATCTTTTTATCTCCTTAAAGTTAGTTTCTAAATTTTTTACTACATAAATACTTGCAAGTCCTACAAAGTATCCTGTAAATATTCCAAGTAATAATAAAAATGGTAAATAAGCAAAAATCATTTTATTTTGTAATATTAAACTTGCCATTAAGACTTGTCCAAAATTATGAAAAAATGATCCTATTTCGCTTACTCCTATAAGTGAAATATATTTACTTAAATATTTATGAGCTAAAATCATTCCAATTGCACTTAATAATGCACCTGCAAAGGAAAACATAAAAGACGACACCGCTCCAGTTACAAGCATTAATATAAGTGACTTTAATGTTGCAACAACTAGCCCTTCCTTGTATCCAAATACTACAATGCTAACTAGTACTACTATATTTGAAAGTCCTAACCTTGCCCCTGGAAAAGGTACTGGAAGTGGAATCATACTTTCAAAAAGTCCCATTACAAGACCTAGTGAAACAAGAAGAGCTAAAAAAATTAACTTTCTATTTTTTTTCAATGTAACACCACATCCAAATCATTATTTATGGATTTTATTGTAACTACTGTTCTATTTGGTAAACAAATTATAGATTCTCCTGATTTAGAAATTTCATTCATTTCTACACATAATTGATCTTTACAATCAGAATGAGTCATATTTACTTTACCTTTTTTAATCTCAATAGTATTTTCACCATATTTTGTTTTTATATTTATCTTTTCATCTGTTCCTAATAATTTATATTTTGAATATTCTTTTCCATCTACATTTATAATTACAAAAGAATTATTTTTATTTTTATCACTAATGTTTTTTTTATTAGTTTCAAAAAATATTCCAACTGCTATTAAAATAATAGCAAGTATTACTACATAATCTCCTTTTTTCATAAGCATACCTCTTATTTATTATACCATAGAGATGCTTTTTCAATAAAAAAAAGACACCCTTTCAGGTGTCTTAAATTTTTTAGTTTTCTGCTTTAGCTGCTTCTTCTTTTACAGCTTTAGCTTTTGCTATTGCTTCTTGTTTTTTCTTTTCAGCAAGTTCTTTTTGTTTTTCTTTAATTTTCTCAACTCTTTCAGGATATTCACAGAATATCGCTCCAGTTGGACATTTAGAAACACAAATACCACAGTTAATACATTTTTCATAATCTATTTTTGCAAGTCCATTTTCAACATGTATTGCATCTTTTGGACAATTCTTTTCGCAAAGTCCACAAGAGATACAACCAACTTCACAGTTTTGTCTTACGATTTTTCCTGCATCATTTGAATTACAATTTACAACTGTTTTACTATCATATGGAATAAGGTCAATTACATTTTTAGGACAAATTTCAATACATTTCTTACAAGAAACACATTTTTCTTTATCCACTACAGCAACACCATCTACAATATGTATTGCATCAAACTCACATACTGATACGCAAGTTCCACCACCAAGACATCCATATTCACAAGCTTTAGAACCTTTTTGAAAATCAGAAATTAATCTACAATCAACAAGTCCGTTATATTCATATTTATTTTTTGATTTTTCGCAGTTTCCAGAACAAATAACATGAGCAACTTCTCTTGTCATATCTGCTGCGTTAACTCCCATTACATCAGCTACATTCTCTGCAACTGCTTTTCCTCCAATAGCACATGCTGTTACTGGCGCTTCCCCTTTTGCGATTGCTTCTGCTAATCCATCACAACCAGGAAAACCACAAGCACCACAGTTTGCACCAGGTAACACATCACGAACAGCCATTACTTTTTCATCAACTTTTACTGCAAATACTTTAGATGCAATTGAAAGTACAACTCCAAAGATTGCTCCCATAACTGCTAGAATGATAATTGGAAGTATTATTGAATTTCCCATTTTATACCTCCTATACTAGTCCTGAGAATCCAGAGAATGCTAAAGCCATAAGTCCTGCACTTACTAGTGCAATTGGAACTCCTTGAAGTGCTTTAGGTACATTTCCAAGTGAAAGTCTTTCTCTTAAAGTACTAATTAGGATAAGAGCTAAAGCAAAACCTATTGAAGCTCCTAGTCCACTAAAAATTGTTTCTATTAAATTATATCCATTTTGAACGTTTAAAACTGTTACTCCAAGTACTACACAGTTTGTAGTTATAAGTGGAAGATATACTCCCATTGCTGTATAAAGTGATGGTGATGTTTTCTTAATTACCATCTCTACAAATTGTACAAGTGAAGCAATTACAAGAATAAATACAATAGTTTGTAAATATCCTAGTCCAAATCTATCCAAAATAAATGTTTGTAAACACCAAGTTATTGCTGATGCAATTACAACTACAAATGTAACTGCAATTCCCATTCCTGCAGCAGTTTCTGTTTTAGAAGATACTCCAAGGAATGGACAAATACCTAAGAATTGAGCAAATACATAGTTATTTACAAGTATTGTCGAAATTAAAATTGTAATAATACCTGACATCATATTACTCACCTCTTGCTTCCATTATTCTTTTAAATCCTGCAATTAAGAAACCTAGAAGAATAAATGCACCAGCTGGTGCTGACATAAGTCCAATTCCTGGATAAGCTTCTGGCAAGATTTGTTTACCAAGTAATGTTCCATAACCTAATAATTCTCTAATAGAACCCATTGATACAACTGCTAAAGTATATCCTAGTCCTGTACCAAGTCCATCTACAAGTGATGGAATTATTTTATTTTTATATGCAAAACCTTCAGCTTCACCAAGAATACAACAGTTTACAACTATAAGTGGTAGGAATATTCCTAGAGCACCATATATTCCTGGAGCATAAGCATGAAGCATCATTTCTACAACTGATACGAAAGTTGCAATAACAACTATAAAACAAGGTATTCTAATTTTACTTGGAATTATATTTCTAAGTAAAGATACAACACCATTACTCATTACAAGTACAAATATAACTGCTACTCCCATTGCAATAGAGTTTTTTAGATTATTTGTAACAGCAAGAGCAGAACAAAGCCCTATTAATTGTATAAATATGGGGTTGTTCTTAAACATACTATCTTTAAAAACTTTACTTAAGCTCATAAATATACCCCCTATTTACTTTCTTTTAAAAATTCTTGATAAGCTTTAATAGCAATATTATCCCCTACAAGAACTGCCTTTGATGATACAGTTGCACCACTTAGTAAAAGAACTTCATTTTCGCCATTTGGTTGAGCTTCTATAACAAGATCACCCTTAGCTGATTTTCCAACATAAGTACTGTAATAAGATTCTTCTTCTATTTTTGTACCGAAACCTTTAGTCTCAGCATTTGAAATATTTCTAAATCCTGCAATTTTATCATCTTCTAATAAAAATCCAATAGCATTAGTCATTGAACCACCAAATCCTGTTGCTTCAAAGTTAACACCATATCCAATAGTTTCTCCAGCTTTAGTTGCTACAAAAACACTTTGGATTTCTGGATAAGTTTCTTTTATTTTTTCAAGTTTTTCACTATCATATTCTTCGAAATTATCTGCTTCATCACCAAAAATAACTTTATAAGATTCAAGAGTTGCTTCCAGTTCAGCTTGTGCTATAACTGGAGCTGTAAAGCTATTTACAAAGGCTAAAAGTCCTGCTGAGATTGCACAGAATAAAAGAAGAATTAATCCAAATTTTACTGGTTCTTTCATCTACTTCGCCTCCCCATATGCTTGAGTCTTTGTAAGTTTATCTATTAATGGTGTAGCTACGTTCATTAAACAAATTGAATATGAAACACCTTCTGGTAGAGATGCTTTAACTCTAATAAGAGCAGTTAAAATACCACAACCAATTGCAAAAATTATTTTTCCTTTATTGTTCATAGGAGTTGTAGAATAATCAGTTGCCATAAAGAAAGCACCTAAGAATAATCCTCCACCTAAAATTTCATAAGGAATAATATTTGCTGGAATTCTTAAAACAAATAACATAACTACCATTGATAAGAAATAAAATGCTGGAATTCTCCAGTTTATTACTTTTCTAACTAATAAATAAATTCCACCGATTAATATAAGTAATGCTGATGTTTCTCCAAGAACTCCACCAATATTACCAATAAACATATCTTTTAATGTAGGTAACGCATCATAAGCACCCTTTGAAATCATTTGTAAAGGAGTACCTGAACTTACTGCATCAACTGCACTTGCTCCACTTGTTGCAGTACTTGCTCCATCTGGACCAATATAATCAGTCATTTTTCTAGCCCAAGAAGCCATAAGTACAATACGCGCTGAAAGTGCTGGGTTCATAAAGTTACAACCTATTCCACCAAAACACTCTTTAACTACTATAATTGCAAAAGCAGATCCAAAAACAGCCATCCATATAGGAGCTGTAGATGGTAAGTTAAAAGCAATTAACATACCTGTAACTACTGCTGATAAATCCCAAATTTGAGATTCTTTTTTCATTAATTTTTGAAATATAAATTCACTTGCTACACAAGATAAAACACAAACTGCTGTAAGTATAAAAGCACTAGCTCCAAAGAAATAAATACTTCCTATAAATGCAGGTAAAAGTGCGATAATTACATCTAGCATTATTCTTTGAACGCCATCTTTAGATCTTATGTGAGGAGCTAGTGAAACATAAGACTCATTTGCTTTTAATGAATCTGCATTTCTC
The DNA here is from genome assembly GCA_946403255.1 of uncultured Peptoniphilaceae bacterium. GTDB lineage: Bacteria > Bacillota > Clostridia > Tissierellales > Peptoniphilaceae > Anaerosphaera. Next base: position 9,285 of record CAMIZH010000023.1, read on the forward strand.
ATTTTTGTTTCCATATTTCACCCTCCTATTTCTTAACCCTTGATCTGATTTCACGCTTAGCAAGCTTCACAGAAGCTGTTAGATTTCTCTTTGCAGGACATACGAAAGTACAAATTCCACATTCCATACATTGATCAGCATGAAGTTCATCACAAATTTCTACATTATCTTTTAAGATAGCTGCATTAATATCTGTTGGGTTTATATTTGCAGGACAATTATCTACACATTTAGAACATCTAATACATGGAGATTCTTTTCCTGGATTTACTTCTTCTTTAGTAAATACTAAAAGTCCAGAAGTTGTTTTAGTAATAGGGCTTGTAAGTTCAAAAACAGACTTACCTGTCATTGGTCCACCACAAACTATTTCAACAAACTCTTCCTTAACTCCTCCACAGAAATCAAGAATATCGCCAACTGAAGTACCTATTTTAACTAAAATATTTTTAGGTTCGCTAATACCTGAACCACTTACAGTTATAACTCTTTCATAAGATGGTCTACCTTCTATAATTGCTTCATAAAAAGCAAGAGTAGTACCAACATTTGTTAGAAAAACTCCAACATCATTAGTTACACCATTTTGTGGAACAATTCTTCCTAGCACCGCTTCTGCTAGTCTCTTTGAATCCCCTTGTGGATACTTAGTTTGACAACCAACCACTTTTAAATTACTCCACTTTGGATTTTCACTAATTACATCTTCCATTTTAGAAATCGCATCAGGTTTGTTTTCCTCAATTGCCATATAGGAAACTTCCTTATTATAAAACTCTGCAAAAATTTCTAAACCTTCTAAAATCTCTTCTGTTTTTTCAAGCATAATTCTGTGGTCACATGTAAGAAAAGGTTCACATTCCGCTCCATTTATAATACATTGATCTAAAACTGGATCATCACCTTTTAACTTAGCGTGAAGAGGAAATCCTGCTCCACCCATACCTACAATACCCTTTTCCTTAACAAAAGCAATAATCTCATCCATTGAAACATCTTTGTAATTCAATAAAGCATTGGCTTCAACTGCATCATCTTTTTTATCGTTTTCAATAACGACACAATCACAGTATCTTCCATCTGCAGTGTACATTTTTTCAATCGCCTTAACGCTTCCAGACACACTTGAATGAACTGCTGCAGAAATATACGCTTCTGAATTTCCAACTATTTGACCAACCTTAACTGTATCTCCAACTGCTACAGTTGGATTACATGGTGCTCCTATATGTTGACTCATTGGTATGTAAACCACATCAGGAGCTGGCATTTTCTCAATTGGAATATGCTCAGTTAAAGTTTTATGTTCATCCATATGCACTCCACCAACGGAAAAAGTGAGATTTCTTGAACTCATAAACTTCACCTCGTAAATTAAATTTGCTAATATATTTTTGTTTATAAAATATTGCCTGTTTACAATTATAGCACTATTTTTTCCTATTGTATATTGAATATACTTAAAAATCCCATATAGTAAAATCTCATTTCAAAAAATAAATTCTTTCAAAGCGTGTAATCAGCCATAATATAGCTATAAAAACTAAGTTTTAATTTTTGTACAAATTATAATAAACTCTCAAAACTTATCTAAAATGTTAATAATTTATGGAATATAAATATCGCATATAGTATATATATACACAATTTATAGAAATACTAAAATAATTGACAGGCATGTTTGAGGGCATGTGTATTCATATGCGTGAGGGTTCAAATCCCTTTTTTCGCATAATACCCAAGAGAATAATTTATAAAATACATTTTTTAATATATTTAGATAAAATCAAACTCGCAAACATTTTCCTATTAATCATATCACTTTTTTATTATCTTGTCTTATAATTTGATAAAAAACTATCAATAAATTTAAAATATATCTACTTCTAATTTTTATTTTTTAATGATAAAATCGAAAAATAAAAGAAGGTATTTATGAATAAAAAGAAAAAAATAATATTATTTTCTCTACTCTTTATACTTATTTCTTCAAAACTTATATATGACTATATTCCTATTGAATATGAAGAAAAATTAGATTTAAAAACTTATCTTGGAATTGAATATAATAAATTAGATGAAGAAAAAATTAAAGATTTAAATTTTCAAATAGATACAATAAATAATCTAAATTTAAATAGAAAAAACTTATATCTATTTGATAAAAAAATTTTAGAACTCAATAAAAATATTAAAAATTATGGTATAGCTCTTCCCTATAATAACTATGAAGATTATATTTCTGATAATAAAAATAAATTTAATGATGAAGACTATATTAAGTTACAAAATATAAATAATGAAATTAAATCCTTAGAAAAAAAGTAGATTTAATTAATTCTTCTAAAAAAATAAATAAATTATATAACTATAGAGATGAAATATCAGAACTTGAAGAAAAACGTGGACAAATTCTTTTAAAAAATAATCTTGACGCCTACTCTACTAAAACTGAAATAGACAATAATATGAAAAATTATATAACTATACCTATTGAAAATAATAAACTTCTTCTAGAAGAAAATATAGAAAATAAAGGAAATATTATTCTTTATGAAAAAATTTACTCACAAGTTAAAGATATTTTCCAAGCTCCATATATTACCTATATAGATAAATTAAAAATTTTTACTGATGGCTCATTAAATACATTAGCCTATGTTGTAAATGATGATGAGAAGGAAAATAAGTGGATTTTAGCCATAGATTTAATTGATTCACTAGATTATAAGGGTAATTTAAATAAAGACTTTTTAGATACTCTTATTCATGAATTCATGCATATTGTAACTTTAAACGATACTCAGTTATATGAAGATATAAAACTTTTTGGTGAAACATATACTATTGATGAAGGTAGTCTAAAAGAAAATTCATATCTCGCTAAGTTTTATAATGAGTATTGGAAAGATTATAAAGACTATTTAAATAAAATTGAAAGAGATAATCTTAACGAAGAAAAAAGAGAAGAACTTATAGACAACTTCTACTCTTTGCACAAAGATGAATTTGTATCTGATTATGCTGCAACAAATCCTGTTGAAGATATAGCTGAAACTTTTATGTATTTTGTAAAAGAAGATAAACCAAGCTCTTTAGAAACCATAAGAGATAAAAAAATAAACTTTATGTATAATGAAAAAGAGCTTATTTCTTTAAGATATAATATTCGCAAAAACTTAAATCTATAATTTTAAGGAGATATAATTGAAAGATAAAAATAGAAAACTTACAAAATCAGAACTTGAAAGAAGTTTAGAGTTTGAAAAAACAAAAGAAAAATTTAAAAATCAAGGTTATAAAAAAACAGATTTAACTATTAGCGTAGAACGAGCAAATATACAAGGTACCTTAATAATGCTTCCTATTATATTAATTTTTTTATTACTATTTTTTAGTATAAATAAAAACACTAATTTCTCAGAAATATATAAATCAACAAATCCCTTTTTAATATTTGGACTTATATTATTTCTAATAGTCATTCATGAACTGATACATGGATTAACTTGGGGATTTTTTACAAAAGATATTTTAAAAAATATTAGATTTGGCGTAATTTGGAATATGTTAACACCTTATTGTACCTGTCTAAAACCACTTAGTCGCAATCAATATATTATAGGAGCCGCAATGCCCACTATAATTCTTGGTATACTACCATTTATAATTTCTTTAATAAATGGCAATATATCCTTGTTTTTAATATCTCTATTTATGACTTTTGCAGGCTGTGGAGATTTATTAATAATAATAAATATAATAAAGCATAAAGACGATTCAAAAGAAATATTTTATCTAGATCATCCAACTGATGTTGGACTTATATCTTTTTCTAAATAAAATTGACTTTGAAAATTTACAATGTTAGAATGTCTTTAAATTGTTAAAAATTCAAAAAACTTTACCGCCGGGTAAAAAAGTAAACGTCGAATTCATATCATTAGGCCTTAGAAGATATGAAATTCTGGCGTTTTTTTATTCTAAGAGGTGAATATGGAAAACTCAAATCATTTAAAATTATTCTTTAAATATGTAACTTTAAATATCCTTGCAATGCTTGGTTTATCTTGTTATATATTAGCAGATACTTTTTTTGTATCAAAAGCTCTTGGACCAAATGGACTTGCCGCACTAAATCTTTCTATTCCAATATATAGTTTTATAAATGGAGCTGGTTTAATGCTTGGTATTGGTGGAGCAACTAAATATAGTATATCTAAAAGTCAAACAAATAAAATTAAATCAAATAATATATTTACTCAAACTATATTATTAGGTAGCTTTATTGCATTAATCTTTTTTATAATTGGACTATTTTTCTCAAAAAACTTAACATCTATACTTGGAGCTGATGAAAATATATTTAATATGAGCAAAATTTATTTACAAGTCATATTATTATTCTCTCCTATGTTTATATTAAACAATATATTAGTTTGTTTTATAAGAAACGACGGCTCTCCAAAACTTTCTATGATCGCAATGTTAATTGGAAGTTTTTCAAATATTATATTAGATTATATTTTTATGTTTTCACTTAATATGGGCATATTTGGAGCAGTTATTGCAACTGGAATTTCTCCAATTATAAGTATAATAATACTTTCATCATTTTTTATTAAAGACAAAAATAACTTTCATTTAATAAAACTAAATATTTCAAAAAACATTGCCCTACCAATACTTTCAAGTGGAGTACCTTCTTTAATAACAGAAGTTTCTTCAGGAATTGTTATGATTATATTTAATAAAATTATATTTAACCTCGAAGGAAATTTAGGAATTGCATCTTATAGTATAATTGCAAATATATCAATCATTGTAATGTCTATATTTACAGGACTTTCACAAGGAATACAACCCCTTATAAGTTCTTATTATGGAAAAAATGATAAAAAAGCAATATCAAAATTATTAAGATACTCTTTTATAAGTCTTGTAAGTCTTTCTATAATTATATATTCATTTATATTTTTTAAATCATCATTTATAGTAAATATCTTTAATAATGAAAAAAATATAATCTTACAATCAATTGCAGAAAATGGACTAAAAATTTATTTTATATCTTGTTTATTTCTTGGATTTAATATACTTATGTCAATTTATTTTACATCACTTGAATATACTAGACCTGCACATATTATTTCATTACTACGCGGGTTTATTATTATAATTCCTTTAGCCTATATTTTATCTAATTCTTTTGGAATTTTCGGAACTTGGATTACCTTTCCTACTACAGAATTTATAGTTTCAATAATCAGTTTTATTTTATATAAAAAATTAAAGGAATAGACAATGATATTTAAACTTCATTGTCTATTCCTTTAAATAAATTTATCTGCAATTATTGCAATCATCCATAAATGCATTGGATAAAAAATATAAAATATATATTTCATAAAATTTGAATTATTTCCTCTTTTCCCATTATATAAATATATAAATGGAATTCCTGCAACAGGAAGCAAAATATCTGAATTTATAAAAAACATCTCTATTGTAATTTTTTTTGTTTCGTAAGGCACAATTACTGTTGGCAATAAAAATGCAGTTATCCCACATAATATAATATTTCTTTTAAAATTATTATCTCTACATATGTAGCAAATTAAAATAAATGGATAAATTAAAATTCCACCTTCTGTAAATATAGATAATATTCCTACAAACAATAATAAAATTATTCCTTGAAGTTTATTTTTCTTAAGATATATATTTTCATAAATATATAAACCAGTTACACCTAGAGCAATTGTCATAATTATATTGTTATAAACATAATTAATTGGATTTTTTATTATATAATAATTTAATATAAAGTTCCCAAAATACATTAAAAATCCAAATAAATAAAGCCTAGATAAATATTTTTTAACATCTTTTGTATATATAAAACCTTCAACTGCCATATATGCAAAAACTGGAGCTACTGGTCTTGTTATAAAATGAAAAAACGACGCCATACTTGGACTTATAAAAGCTCCTATATGGTCAAAAACCATAAGTACCATCATTAAAAGTTTTAAGGCACTTCCACTCATTAAAATCACATCCCTTTAGATTATTATAAAGGATTTTTTCAACAAATATCATACAAACTTATAAAGTTTTCTTTAATCATTTAACTTTGATAAAAAAATATTCTCTCTATGATATTTTAAATATCTTTTTAAATTTTCATTCATATCTATTTTTATATCTCGTTTTATATTAAATCCAATTAAGTTATTATCATCTAATAAATCCGATACTAATAGATTCCCACATTTATCAAAACTTATAAATCCTTTATCGAATAAAGCATCATGATTTGGACATAACAACAAAATATTATTCTCATCTGTCTTTTCCGAAGAATTTGATTTATTCCATGGTTTTATATGGCTTATAATTAATAAGTTTTGATTAGTTATATTACATATTTCACATTTTTTCTTATTATTTAAAATACGTCTTCTAAGTTCACTTTGTCCAATTCTACTCGTAACAATACTCTCTACATCATATCCTTCTGTTTTTTCCATAATCATTTCATTATTTTTATCTTGTTTATAATTTAACATATCTAATATAAAATCACTATATATATTTATATCTTGAATTATTATAGAATAATATTCCATCAAAATATTTAAATCTAATTCTATATCCTCAGTTAATATATCTTCTAAATTATATTCAAATCCTATTATATGACCACTTTCATAATTAGAACCTAAGTCTTTTCCTTTAACTATATTT
>CAMIZH010000024.1 GCA_946403255.1 uncultured Peptoniphilaceae bacterium
TTAGTATATAACTTTTAAAGTGTTTTGTCAACTACTTTTTTAAGTTATTTTTTTATTTAGCTGGTTGATTTCAAAAGTTTATTTTCAAAATTTCAGTTTATTCAGTATATAACTTTTAAAGTGTTTTGTCAACTACTTCTTTAAGTTATTTTGAATTTTTGTTTTGCCTCAAGTAAGTCTGTTCCTTAACTTGCGACTTTATTAGTATAAAATATTCTTTCTCTTTTGTCAAGAGCTTTTTTAGATATTTTATTATTTTTTCTTATCAGTTTCTTTGAGATTTGTTTATCTCTTACTGACTTTTATTAGTTTAACATCTTCAACTTTTACTGTCAATATCTTTTTAAACATTTTTTTAAGATTGTTTTTATAGGTTTATTAAATTTAATAAATCTTCGTTGGCATTTAACTGATATGCTTTCTTTAAATACTTTTTATATTCTTCATTATTTAAGTTTAATAATAGTATTCCAAGATTATAATTTATTGTATAACTATCTTTTATATTAAACAAAGCTTCTTTATATATCCTAACAGCTTCTTCTTCTTGTTTTATAGCTACGTAATTTATAGCTAGTTGATTATAGTATTCTTCCTGCTCTTTATTTATATCTATTGCTTTATTTAAACTTTCAATAGATTCTTCTATATATCCTAGATTATATTGACATATAGCAAGATAATATAACACTTCATCTTTTACTGGATACAATCCAGATACGTCCTGTGATATCTTATAAGCTTCATTAAATTTCCCATAACTTAAATAAGTTCTAATGCTTTCAATCTTTGCATAGTCATCTAATTCTTTTAATACTTCTCTTACTTCTTCTTTTAACAAATCATTATCTGAATAGGCTAAAAACTTTTCAAAATATAATTTTGATTTAATAAATTTATTCAATGCTCTATTTACATATCCAAGTCTATAATAAACAGGAGAATACTCATTATCTTCTGCAACTATCTTTTCATATTCAGTTATTATTCTTTTTAATATAAAGTTTTTATCTTCATCTGATAATTCTGAAATATATTCATCATATAATACTTCTAATACATTAATTTCTGCAAAACGACTTTCTAATGTTTCATCACATATATTATTTAAAGCATTTAAATAGATATAACTATTTAAGTTATTGCCATTTTCTTTTTCCATAATAGCTAAACTATAAATATATTTATATTCATCTTTTACAGTATGTTTTAATATTTCTAAATATTCTTCTCTAAATTTAAAATCAACATCTATTCCTAAAATAAAAACAATAGCCTTGTTTATTTCAACAAGGTCTATAGAGTCTTCATAGTCATTTTGTTTTATACCACTTACTAAGTTATCTAAGTTTATTGGTAGTGGCGTATCTTTTTTTATTGTATATCCATTAACATCAGTATCTTTTTTAAGCTCTAAAAAAACTACTTGTTTTAATTTGTCATTCATTAAATTTTCTATATACATTATATATCTCCCATATACTTTCTCTTTCTCATTGTACTGCTACTTAATATTTTAAATAAATTACCTCTAAATACTATATAAAATCCTGTTAATAATTCAAGAATTAAATATTTCACATAGTATAAAATATTTCCACTTATCATATTAAAGGATATCTTTGTACCTATAGATAGATTTATAATTCCATTGTCCATTATATAACTTATTATAGAAAAACCTAGCGCCAACTGCAATAGCATAAATACTACTAGTGGAATAATCCATTGAATAAAGTTTTCTTTCATAAAGTTCGCACTATAAGAAAATGCTGATACATAATGCTCTCCCTTTAAATAAATGCTTTCAATTACTGGATTAAATACTATAAAAATAATAGCCCAAAATATAATGGTTAAAGTTTGATTATATGCAAATAGCATAGTTGATAGTATGTTAAAAATCATTAGTACAAAATAAATAGAATATATAGAAGCAAAATATCTTTTTGACGATGGACCAATGTTACTTATTCTAACTCTATTATAGTAAATAAGGTCTGATAACATATCATAATAAACAGATAATATTAAGGCATACACTAGTGGAATTATAAATCCAATATAATATCCTCCACCTGCTTTTGAAAGAAGTATACTTACAAAACTTAATATAATGCTAAATATAAGCGGTAATAATATTACTATGGGATTTTTTTTAATTTTACTTATTGTTTCCTTTATAGCTTTTGAATAAATCATTTTTAAATCTTTGATAATTTCCATAAAAACACATCACTTCCTTTATTATTTATATACAACTTACCCATATTTATATGAATACTATTATATATTCTAAATCTATTGTCTCAATTACTAATTTTTATATAAATTCTTTCTATTTATTTGAGAAATATATTTTTTACAATTATACTATATAGATAATAGATTAAATAAGGAGGAAATAAATGAAATTAAAATTTCAAAAAGTTTTATTATTATTCTTATTAACATTTAGTATTGTACTAATCCCTGTAGCTGAAGTTTATGCAAATACTCCAAGTTACTCAGAAATAATCAGTCCTGGGGTTATTCGAAAAAAATACGAAGTTAATGTTTCTAATGGTAAAACACTTGTAAATGTTTTAGAATGCGATCTTAACAATCCTTTACTTAAAGTTTCTGTTGTGGCTGGAAAAGGGAAATACAATCAAAGAGCAACAGTTTCTCAAATGGCTAAAAGAGTAGATGCAACTGCTATGGTAAATGGAGATTTTTTCAATATGTTGCTTCAAGGTACTCCTGAAGGACCTTCAATTGTTGATGGAAAACTTCAAAGTTCACCTTGTGTTATGACTGGCGTTTATAGTCTTGGTATTGATAAAGATAATACTGCACATATAGAAGCTATTCAATTTCAAGGAAAAGCAACTGCTCCAAATGGTAAATCATATCCTATAGATGGACTTAATAAATCCTATTATTGGTATGAGCCTACAACTGAATACTCCCATGAAAATAAAATTCAAATTTATAATGATTTTTGGGCAGCTCAAACTCGTGGAGATAAGAAAAATACTGAAATTTTAATAAACCAAAATGGGATCATTGAAAATATAAGTGAAAATGCAAGTTTCCCATATCCTGTACCTGATGGAAAAATTATTATGCAAGCTGATGGTTTAGCAAAAGATTTTATTATGCAAAATGCAAAAATCGGAGACAAGTTAAATCTTCAATATGATATCTCACCAAATAGAAGTTGGAAATTTTTAATAGGTGGACATGCACTACTTGTAAATAATTCTGAAGTTACTCCATATACTAAAGATATAAATGTTCTTGGTGGAGTTCGTGCTAGAACTGCTGCTGGTATTTCTAAAGATGGTAAAAAACTTTATTTAGCATCTGCTGAAGCTAGAACTGGTAGAAGTACTGGAATGAGTCTTAAAAATATGTCAGAATTTATGAAATCAATTGGCTGTAATACTGCTGTAAATTTAGATGGCGGTGGTTCAACTGCTATGGTTGTTAAAAATCTTGGAGAATTTAATCATTCAAGAATAATTAATCCTGAAAGAAATGCTGCTGAACGTCCTGTTGTAAATGGAATCGGAATTTTTAATATGGCTCCTGACACTAAAGAAGCTATTGGAGTTCAAATAAACGGACCTGATACAATGATTGTTGGCCAAAGTGCAGAATTTTCTATGAAAGGTGCTTGGGATGAAAACTATAAACCAGTTGATCCTAACACTATGACTTATGATTTATTTGATTCTAATAACGATATTGAGGCTTGGAATAAAACTTATTTCTTAGCTAGACATCCTGGCGAAATAGAAATTAAAATGGTTACAAATACAGGCGTAACTGGAACTAAAAAAGTAAATGTCCATGATTTTTCATATATTGATACTTTAAATGTTACTGCCGATAAAAAAAGAATTAAAGAAAATGATACTGTAACTTTTTCAACTAAAGCAAAACTTAAAAACGGAAAAGAAGTTTTACTTAGCCCTGGAACTTTAAGTTATACTACTGAAGGACTTGAAGGCGAATTTGTTAATGGTGTTTTAACTGTAAATAAACTTACTAGTCCAACTCCTAAAGTTGTGGTTACTGCAGGGCCTAAAAGCTCTACTATCAACTTAAACGACGCAGATTCTAAAGTTATTGTTATGAAAATAAATAATATCTCCTATAGTATAAATGGCGAAAATCAAAAAATGGATGCAGCACCATTTATAAAAAATGATAGAACTATGGTTCCTATCCGATTTATAATTTCTGCTTTTGGTGGAGAAATATCTTGGGATGAAAATACAAGAACTGCCATAGTTAAGTATAACAATGATGAAATTGAAATACCTATTGATAGTAATACTGTTAAAGTAAATGGTGAAAATCAAAATGTAGATTCTCCTGCAATAATAAAGGATAATCGTACTTTTGTTCCTATTCGATTTGTTGCTGAAAATTTTGGAATGAATATAGAATACAACCAAAAGACTAAGGAAGTTACTATTACAGAAAATAATAAAAAGATTTATAATAATGATACTAATGCTGAAAAAGTTTTAGATGAAAATAATAATCTAAATAACAATTCTAATAATATTAATAATCAACAATAAAAAAGAAGCCTCGTAATTTATGAGGCTTCTTTTTTTATGCTCCAAGATATGCTTCTTTAATTGATTTATCTGATAATAAATCTTTAGCAAATCCCTCTTTTACAATTTTTCCAGTTTCTAAAACATAAGCTCTGTCTGAAACAGATAATGCTAAATTCGCATTTTGCTCTACAAGTAAAATTGTCGTACCATCTTTTTTTAAATCTCTTATAACATCAAAAATTTTATCAACAAATAATGGAGAAAGTCCCATAGATGGCTCATCTAAAAGTAATAGTTTAGGTCTACTCATTAATGCTCTACCCATTGCAAGCATTTGTTGTTCTCCTCCTGATAAAGTTCCTGCTAATTGCTCTTTTCTTTCTTCTAATATTGGAAATCTTTTATATATTTTTTCTATATCATTATTTATAGACTCTTGAGAATCTTTTACTAAAAAAGCACCTAACTTTAGATTGTCTAAAACAGATAAGTTTGTAAAAACTCGTCTACCTTCTGGAACTTGTGCTATTCCCATTTTAGTAATTAAATGAGCTTTTTTAGCTTCAATATTTTCGCCTTCAAAAACTATACTTCCTTCACTAGATTTTATAAGAGCAGATATACTTTGAAGAGTAGTTGTTTTACCTGCACCATTAGCACCAATTAAACAAACTGTTTCCCCTTCTTTTACTTCTAAGGATACGCCCTTTAAAGCGTGGATATTATCATAATACACATTTAAATCATTTATACTAAGCAATACTATCCCCTCCTGTTCCTAGATAAGCCTCTACAACTTTAGGATTATTTATAACAGTCATAGGATCTCCTTCATCTAAAACTTGACCATAATTTAAAACCATTAATTTTTCACAAATTCCTAAAACTAATTTCATATCATGCTCAATTAATAGTATTGTTATGTTAAATTTATCTCTGATTAATTTTATTGTATCCATTAATTCTTCAGTTTCAGTTGGATTCATTCCTGCTGCTGGTTCATCAAGTAGGAGTAATGAAGGTTTTGTAGCCATAGCTCTAGCTATTTCTAATTTTCTTTGTTGCCCATAAGATAGTGCATTTGCTGAAAAATTTTGAAATCTATCAAGTCCAAAAATTTTAAGTATCTCCATAGCATATACTGTTGTTTCTTGTTCTTCTTTCCAATATTTTTTCCCACGAAACATTCCTTGGAGGATAGAATAATTCATATCTTTGTTACAAGCTACTTTTACATTATCTAAAACAGAAAGATATCCAAAAAGCCTTATATTTTGAAAAGTTCTAGCAATTCCCATTTCAACTATTTTATGTGCATTTTTTCCGCCAATTGATTGACCATTTAAAAGTATTTCACCTTCTGTTGGTTCATAAACTCCTGTTATCATATTAAATACAGTAGTTTTTCCTGCACCATTTGGGCCTATTAGCCCCATTAGTTCTCCTTCTTTTATATCAATATTAAATCCATCAACTGCCTTTAATCCACCAAATCTAATACCAACATTTTCACATTTTAAAACTGAAGTCATTATTCTTCCCTCCTTTTACTTTTATTTCCAATTCTTTTTACAAGTCCAGTTAATGAAAATTCTTTTCTTCCCATTAATCCTTCTGGTCTAAATATCATTATTAAAATTAATAATAATGAATAAACTATCATTCTATAATCTGAAAATTGTCTTAGCATTTCTGGAATTATAGTTAATATCGTTGAAGATACAATGGCTCCAGTAAATGAGCCCATTCCACCTAAAACTACCATAACTAATATGTCAAAAGATCTATTATAATCAAATATTTTTGCTCCAATTACTCCTATATTATGCGCATACATTCCTCCAGCAATTCCTGCGAAAAATGCAGATAATGCAAAGGCGAAAGTTTTATAATATGTTACATTTATTCCTGAACTTCGTGCTGCTATTTCATCTTCTCTTATTGATAAAACTGCCCTACCATGTCTTGATGTCATAACTGAAAACATAAGAGCTACGCAAAGTGCCATTACAAAAAATATTACTCCAAAATTTTGCATTTTTGGTATTCCACTTATACCTTGTGCTCCGCCTGTAAATTTAAAATATTCTATTAATACTCTTATTATTTCTCCAAAAGCAAGAGTTACAATTGCTAAATAATCTCCCTTTAATCTAAGAGCAGGTATACCAATTATTATTCCTATAACACAGGCACAAGCTCCACCAATAACAAGACTTACTAAATATCCACCTACACCTGGTATTATATTTGCCTTTGTAAATAAAGCTGCTGCATAGGCTCCTATAGACATAAAACCAGCATGACCTAGTGTTATTTGTCCTAAGTTTCCAACAGTAATATTTAAACTAACTGCAAGTATAATATTTATACATACAAGTCTTAAAACCGAAAGTGCATAATTATTTATAATTCCTGCTTTAAAAAGTCCCATAGTTATAAGATAAAATCCACCTAGAAGCAAGATTATTAATAAATATATTCCTTTTCTATCTCTACTCATTTTACACCTACACTTTCTCTTTACGATTTTTACCAAGTATTCCTGCTGGCTTAACTAGTAAAACTATTATTAAAAGCCCAAATACAATTGCATCAGCAAGTTTTGAAGATATATATGCTCTAGTTAAAGCCTCTACTATTCCTAGTATTAAACCTCCAAAAACTGCACCTGGAATAAGTCCAATTCCACCAATTATTGCTGCTGTAAATGCTTTTATTCCAAGCATTGATCCCATAAGTGGTTGAACTTGTGGATATGAAGAAACATATAGTATAGATGCTACTCCCGCAAGAGCTGAACCTATAGCAAAAGTCATAGTAAGTGTAGTATCAACATTTATCCCTACAAGAGCTGCTGCTCCATAATCTTCACTTGTTGCAGTCATCGCTTTACCAAACTTTGTTTTCTTCAAAAATAATTGCAATAAAACAGTTAGTAGAAGTGTTACTACAATTGTAAAAATAGTTGTAAAAGGAATACTCATATCTCCAATTTTTATAGGAGCCACATTAAATATAGGTGGTACTGCTCTTGCATTTGCACCTAAAACTTTCATAACTATATTTTGTAAAAATAAACTTACTCCTATTGCCGTTATTAAATTTGCAATCTTAGGACTATTCCTAAGAGGTTTGTAGGCAAGTCTTTCTATTAATATTCCAAGTAATGTACATACTATTACTGTTGGTATAATTGCTAAATAAAAAGGTAATCCTTTATCTAATAAAAATAACTGAATTGTAAATACAGTTGTATATGCTCCAACCATTATAATTTCTCCATGTGCGAAGTTAATAAGAAGAGCTATTCCATAAACCATAGTATATCCTAGGGCAACTAGTGCATATATAGAACCTATTTGTAATCCATTTATTATCTGTAATAAAAATCCCATGTATTCCTCCTATCTTTATTTATAAAAAAAAGCTGCAAATCAAAATAACTTGCAGCTTACTCTTACTATTTAACTTCAACTACTGAATCAAAAACATATTTTCCATCTTTTATTTCTATAATAGCTGCAGATTTAACAGGGTTATTGTCTTTACCAAACTTAAGACTTCCTGTAATCCCATCGTATTCTACATCTTTGATGGCTTGTATAATATCTTCTCTTGAATCAGATTTAGCATTTTCAAATGCAGTTTTATAAATGTAAACTGTATCATATCCTAGCGCTGCAAAAGCTGAAGGTTTTTCTCCATACTTTTCTTCATATTTCTTTACAAAACTTTGAATCTTCTCAGACTCATCATCAACTGCATAGTGATTTGTAAAATAAATACCTTCTAGATTTCCTTCTGAACCTTTAGCTACAGTTGCTAAAACTCCATCCCATCCATCTGGTCCAATTATTTTAGCATCAATCTCAAGCTCTTTTGCTTGTCCTGCTATAGATACGTCTTTTTCATAATATTCTGGTACTAAAATAACATCTGGCGACTGTTTTTTAATATTTGTTAATTGAACTTTGAAATCAACATCATTTTCGCCATAACCTTCATCCGCTACAACTTCTAATCCTTGTGCTTTTGCTACTTCTTTAAATTTATCGGCAACACCATTTGAATAGTCATTTGATGTATTTCTTAAAACTGCCACTTTTTTAGCTTCTAAATTATTTGCAGCAAAATTTGCTAATATTTCTCCTTGAAGTGGATCTGTAAAACAAGCTCTAAAGACATTATCTTTACCCTCTGTTATAGATTCCATTGTTCCCGTTGGTGAAATAATTGGCATATTATCTTCAACTGAGTTATCAGCTACTGCTTGAGCTGGTTTTGAAGTAACAGGTCCAATAATAGCTTGAACTCCTGCATCAGATAATTTATTGTAAACTGTTACAGCTTCTGTTGGATCTCCTTTATCATCTTCTGATAGATATTTAATTTGTTTACCATTAATTCCTCCAGCTTCATTGATTTCTTCAATTGCTAGATTAACCCCTTTTTCAGTTGTATTTCCATAAACTGCAGCTGCTCCAGTTTTTGGAATTATACCACCTATTACAATTTCATTAGAGTCAGCGCTAGCCTCTGCTTTTGAATTATTTGAGCCATTGTTTCCACAAGCCGTTAATAATAAAGCTAATCCCAATATTGATGCTAATTTCTTTTTCATTTTTTACCTCTCTTTCCTTTGTCATTTTACTAAAGTATTATTTTTATTATATTCAATAATCTATACCCAGTAAAATTAAACTATATCATGTTTTTTATAAAAAAAAGGAATTTAGTAATTAACTAAATCCCAAGATGTCTTTTTTATTTACTTCGTCTACGCATTGCTTCTTTTAATATTCTTTCATTTAGCTCTACAGCTGCATTATATCCCATTTCTTTTTGTTTAAAGTTTTTAGTTGCAACTTCTATTATTAAGCCTATATGTCTTCCTGGTTTAACTGGAATTGTATATTTTACAATTTCTTGACCTAAAATTTCTTCAAACTCATTATCAAGTCCTAATCTCTCATACTCTTTTTTTACATCCCAGTCTTCTAAATTTACAATCATTTCAATATTTTTTTCTTCCATAATATATCCAATACCGAAAAGTTTTTGAATATCTATTATTCCAACTCCACGAATTTCCATAAAATACTGAGTGATTTCTGGAGAGGAGCCTATTAACTTATCCTCTACTTGTTTTATAATAACAGAATCATCAGATATTAATTTTGCTGCTCCCTTTGTTATTAAATCAAGAGCCGCTTCAGATTTTCCGATTCCAGATTTACCTGTTATTAGTACTCCTACCCCATATACATCAAGCAATACTCCATGTTTTCTAATAGTAGGCGCAAATTCAACTGCAGTATAATTTTGTAATATACTAGAAAATTTTGAAACACTATGTTTTGTTTTTAATATAGATATATTTCTTTCTCTTGCACAAGATAATATCTCGTCATGTATCCAATGATTGCCTGAAAAAATCAAAGCTGGAATTTTATAGGATAAAAATTTCTTTATAACTTCACATCTTTCATCTGAAGATAATGAATCTAAAAAATACCATTCCTGTTCTCCAATTATTTGAAGTCTTTCAAAGGAAAAAGTTTCATAAAACCCTGTAAATTGAAGACCTGGTCTATTTAACTCTCCTGAATGTATTTCTACATCTTTATAATTGTCTGAAATATAAATTTTTTCAAGTTTTAAATCTTCAATTAACTCATTTAATTTAATACTTTTCATTTTGTCCTCCATGAAAATGTTCATAAATTTTATCTACTGATTTGTTATTCATAGATTCAACTTCTAATAATTCTTCCTTAGTTGCATTTTTAATTTTTTCTATAGATTTAAAATGCTTCATTAAATCCTGTTTTCTCTTTGGACCAATTTGTTCTATATCATCTAATTCAGATTTAAACATAGACTTAGTCCTTAATGATCTATGATAATTTATTGCAAATCTATGTGCCTCTTCCTGCACCTTATAAATCAATTTATATCCTCTTGAATTTAAATCTAATTCAAATTCTTGGTTTTCATAAATTATACCACGAGTTGTATGAAAATCATCCTTAACAAGTCCACAAACAAATATATTAAGTCCTAATGTATCTAATACTTCCTTTGCTATATTTACTTGCCCTTTTCCACCATCCATCATTATTAAATCTGGGAATCTAGAAAAAGCAGAATCTTTATTGCTATCTTGTTCTTCTTTACCACGGGTAAACCTTCTTAACAATACCTCTCTCATAGAAGCATAATCATTTGGCCCTTCAACAGTTTTTATTTTAAATTTTCTATAATCACTTTTCTTTGCATCACCATTTTCAAAAACAACCATAGAGCCTACTGATTCTACTCCAGATATATTTGATATATCATAGGCTTCAATTCTTGTTGGAAAAGTTGGAAGATTTATTTTCTTTTGAATTTCTTCTAAAGCTAATTTATTGGACTCCATACGTCTAGCATATTTATCACCATATTTATTTAACATATCTATAGCATTATTTTTCACCATACGTATTAACTCTCTTTTTTCTCCAATTTTTGGAACTACAATAGAAACTTTTTGACCTTTTTTTTCACTAAGCCACTCTTCTAATAATTTTGTATCTTCCATTTCAGATTCTATTATTAGTTCTTTTGGTATAAAGGCAACACCACTATAAAACTGTTTTATAAATGATGATAAAATTTCTTCAATAGATGCATTATAATGATCCTTCATAAAATAATGCTCTCTACCTATTATTTTACCTGCCCTCACAAAAAATATTTGAATTAAAACTTCATCTATTCCCTTAGCCATTGCTATAACATCTTGATTTTCACTTAAATCTGTTTTAGTTATAAGTTGCTTCTCAGTTAATAACTCTAATGATTTTATATCATCTCTATACTTTGCAGCATCTTCAAATTTTAATTCTTTAGAAAATTCTTTCATTTTTATATCTAATTCTTTTATTATCTTATCGCTTTTACCTGATAAAAATTTAGATATATCATCTATCATAAGTCCATATTCTTCTTCACTTACATTTCCTTTGCAAGGAGCCAAACATCTTTTAATAAAATAATTTAAACAAGGTCTATACTTTCCAGTATTTTTATCTAAATTTAAGCTACATGTACGAATTGGATATAATTTATGGAAAACTTCAATAGAATCATTTACTGCTGTTATTGCAGGGTACGGTCCGAAATACTTAGCCTTATCCTTTAATATTCTTCTAGTTTTCATAACTCTTGGATATCTTTCATTTGTTATTTTTATATAGGGATACTGTTTATCATCTCTAAGTAAAATATTATATTTAGGATTATTATCCTTAATTAAATTACTTTCTAAAATTAAAGACTCTATTTCGTTTTCCACAATTATATATTCAAAATCATCAATATTAGAAACCATAGACTTTACTTTCATAGTAGAGTTACCATAGCTACCAAAATATTGTCTAACTCTTTTTTTCAAAGACTTTGCTTTACCAACATAAATTATATTGTCTAGCTCATCTTTCATTATATATACACCAGGTTTATCTGGTAATTGTTTTAATCTTGTTTCTAGGTCTTTCAATCCATCACCTTTATATTTCTTTAGTTACTTTTTCTAACCATAATTTTTCGTCACTATTTAAAAATGGAGATATATTTTTATAAACTTCTTTATGATAATTATTTAATATATTTATTTCTTCTATATTTAACATTTCTATATTTATTGCATCTATATCAATTGGAGCAAAAGAAATTGTGTTAAACTTATAAAATTTACCATAATCATTTTCAATATCTTCTATAACTTCAATTATATTTTCAGTTCTTATTCCATGACTACCTTCTTTATAAATTCCTGGTTCATTAGAAACAATCATTCCTGGTGTCATAGCAATTCCCTTAGCTCTAGGTCCAATAGAATGTGGCCCCTCATGAACTGAAAGGAAATACCCAACCCCATGTCCTGTTCCATGATTAAAGTTCTCATTTGCTCTCCAAAGAGGCATTCGTGCAATTATATCTAAATCTCCATCCGTTGTTCCCTTTAAAAATGCAGAACTCATAAGTGCTATATGAGATTTTAAAACTAAAGTAAAATCTTTCTTTTCAATTTCTCTTAATTCTCCAACAGCAATTGTTCTAGTTATATCAGTAGTACCATCTAAATATTGAGCTCCAGAATCTACTAGATATAGCCCTTTATTTTTTATCATTGAATATTTTTCTTTATTTGCTGTATAATGAGCCATTGCAGCATTTGAGCCATAAGCAGAAATAGTTTCAAAACTATCTTCTATAAAGTTTTCTCCAACTTCTCTAAAGCTTCTTAACTTATCTGCCGCTTCTAACTCTGAAATCTCTCTATTTAAAACTTCATTTTTAAGCCAGTATATAAATTTAGTTACTGCAACACCATCTCTTAAACTAGCTTTTCTAATATTTTCAAGTTCAACTTTATTTTTTATACCTTTAAGCTTCTCACTTATATTTATACCTGAAAATATAATATTTGAACTATTTATAGATGAAAATAATTTATGATTTAATTTATTCTTATCAATATAAATATTTTTATTATTATAATCACTTACAAAATTAAAAACTTCATCATAATCTTTTATAATTGCAACTTCTTCTAAATGATTTTTTACACTGTCAGTCAACTTGTTTTTATCTAAAAATATATAACTCTTATCTTTTTCTACAATTGCATAGGAAATAGCAACAGGTGTATCTTCTATATCAAAGGATCTAATATTAAACAACCACGCAATATCTACAAGTGAATTAATAATTGTTAAATCAGAGTTTTTTTCTAAAAGAATACTTCTTACCTCTGTTAATTTTTCTTTAGCACTTTTACCTGAATACTTTAATTCATGAATAAAAATTTCATCTTTTGGCAAAGAAGGTCTATCTTCCCAAATATCTTTTATAAGGTCAATATCAACTATTTCTATATCTTTATCATTTAAAATATTTTCTAAATTTTCAAAATTTGACTGTAAATAATACTTTGCATTTAATCCTATTTTCTCACCTTTATTTATATTATTTTTAATCCATTCTAGAAATGTAGGTACATTTTCTAAGCCCATTTTCATAAGATAAAAACCAGTATTTTGTATTTGATTTTTTGCTTGAATATAATATCTTCCATCAGCCCATAAAAAAGCATCTGACTTAGACACTACTGCAGTTCCAGCAGAACCTGTAAAACCTGTTACAAAAGCTCTTTCTTTATAATAATCTGGTAAATATTCTGAACCATGTGGATCTAGCGTAGGAATTATATAAAAATCTATATTATTTTCTTTCATTTTATTTCTTAATTTTTCTAAATTCATAAAGTCATCTCCTAAATAAGTATTATCAATTTACATATCTTATTTATATTTTACTATAAATCAATACTTTTACAAATTAAAAAGGAAAAGAACTTATACAGCTCTTTTCCCATCTAATTCACATTTAATATATTTTAATTTTTCTAAATCATATTTCTCAAATTCTTTTTTGGAATATTCCGTATTATTATAACAACACCAATAACCTGTTAACTTACATTTCTCATTTGAACAATGAAAATCTTTAACATCTTCAAGGGGGTATCCTAAAAATATGCCAACTTCATTTGGACAAACTCTATTTCCAAAAAATCTTAATTTCAAATTTTTTAAATTTTCTTCTAAATTATTTTTTTCATCATATCCAAAGCTAACTAAAAAATTTTTAACACTTATCTTATTTAATCTCTCTTCTAATAACTTTCTGTCATAGAAAAGAATTAAAACTGAATTTTCATCTTCTCTTAAAATATAATAATTTAGATTTATATCTTTCATATAAATATTCTTATACTTATTCCAAATATTTTTTGATTTTCTACTTCCATTTGTTAAATTTACCATAGTTCCAAGCTTTAGTCCTGATAACGTTGGTGCTAAATTTAATCTTAAAACTGCTCTTAAATAATTATAATCCTCATAGGTATTTATCTTTTCATGAAATTCTAAAAGATACTTTTTCAAAATTTAAGCCCTTGCTAAATCCTTTCCTAAGCTTTCACATTCATCTATTGCATCTTCATCAGGATTATCATAAGCAGCAAAACCATCAGCAAGTAAATTGGCACCTATATCTTCTACTTCACTTTGCCAAGACTTCATCCATTCACCATCAGCCCATTCATAAGATCCAAATAAGATTATTTTTTTACCAGCCAATAAAGGATTCACACTATCCATAAAAGGTCTCATTTCATTTTCTTCAAGTTCCTCTGCCCCCATTGCTGGACAACCAAAAGCAATTTTTTCTACATTTTTTACATCATCTACACTTGCTGCTGATACTGGAATTAAATTTACTTCTGCACCTTCTTTTTTTGCACCATTTACAATTGCTTCAGCCATTCTTTCTGTGTTTCCTGTTCCACTCCAAAATATTACATTTATTTTATTCATTAAAAAACCCTCCTATTTTTAAACCCTATTTGATATTGACTATCATTTATATCTCTATTATAATAAACATAAAGTTAAATTTTTACAGAATATTGTTATAATTTAAAAAATTCTAAAAGGAGTGTTATTATGTTAAATCATCTAGCTATGGCAAAATTACTTAGACCAAGCACATTTTCAAAGGCTTTTGATATTTATAAAAAAGATATTAAAAAATATATAAATAGCAAAGAACATACAAAAGAATATCTAAAAAGTTTAAATATTTTTCTATATACTTATTTTTTAATGGAATACAACAAAGATTTAGAAGTTTTTGCACTTAAAAATAATGACTACATAAACAAAGAAGAGGATATGGAAAGGCTTATCACTTTTGGTGAAAAAATAATAAAGGGATATACAAATAAATTTGCATCTGTACTCTATAAAAATGATCATGAACTTATTGAAGATGCATTACAATATATAAATCAAAATTTTAATAAAAAAATAACTTTACAAAGTGTAGCTAATAAACTTCATATTTCAAGAAATTATTTATGTCACCTTTTTAAAGTTCAAACTGGATATAAATTTTGTGAATATATAAACCTACAAAGAGTTAATAAAGCTAAGGTTTTAATCCAAGAAGATAAAAAAACTTTTGAGTATATTTCCTTTGATTGTGGATTCTCATCTCAATCTCATTTTTCAACCACATTTAAAAAATATGTTGGTCTTACACCAAATGAATATAAAAAATCTTTAGAATAATAAAAAACCACCTAAAAAGGTGGTTTTTTATTTCTGAATTATAAAATTAGCTTATTCTTAAATTAAATTTCTTCTGTTTCA
>CAMIZH010000025.1 GCA_946403255.1 uncultured Peptoniphilaceae bacterium
GGAATTATATAATTCCTTTACTTTTTTTTATTTAAATGATATACTAATGTCAAATTTAATATATAACCTTATTAAGAGTGGTGGAGTGAATGGGCACGATGAAACCCGGCAACCTGTAAAAGGTGCCAAATCCCACAGAGTAAATCTGGAAGATGAGGACTTTTTTATTACCTTTTCCTCTGGATGAGGTTTTTTTATTTGGGAGGTAAAAATGAAAAAATGGTTGTTTACGTCAGAATCAGTAACTGAAGGTCATCCTGATAAAGTTTGTGATCAAATATCAGATGCTATTCTAGATGCAATAATAGAAAAAGATAAAGATGCAAGAGTTGCTTGTGAAACACTTGCAACAACAGGACTTATCCTAATAACTGGTGAAATTACTACAAATGCTTATGTAGATTTCACAAAAATTGTTAGAGATACATTAAGAGAAATAGGTTATGACAGAGCAAAATTTGGATTTGATGCTGAAACTTGTTCAGTACTAAGTGCTATTAAAGAACAAAGTCCAGATATAGCTATGGGAGTAGATAGATTTAAGGAAGCAGGAATTGATGAACTTGACGCATTTGGCGCAGGAGATCAAGGTATGATGTTTGGTTATGCTTGTAACGAAACAGAAGAATATATGCCTCTTCCAATTTCATTAGCTCATAAAATGTCAAAAAGACTTAGCGATATAAGAAAAAATGAAGGATATGATTATCTTCGTCCTGATGGAAAAACACAAGTTACTATTGAATATGTTGATGGAAAACCTGTAAGAATTGAAAATGTAGTTGTTTCAACTCAACATGATGAAGAAGTAAGTCTTGAAAAAATAACTGAAGATATAACAAGAGAAGTTATTGAAAAAGTTGCTCCAAAAGAAATGATAGATGAAAATACTAAATATCATGTAAATCCAACTGGCAGATTTGTAATTGGTGGACCAATGGGAGATGCTGGACTAACTGGAAGAAAAATTATCGTTGATACTTATGGTGGATATGCAAGACATGGTGGTGGAGCATTTTCAGGTAAAGATTCAACAAAAGTTGATAGATCAGCAGCATATTATGCAAGATATATTGCTAAAAATATTGTAGCTTCAGGAATTGCTGATAAATGTGAAATTGGACTTGCTTATGCAATAGGAATTGCACAACCAACTTCAGTTTATGTAGAGACATTTGGAACAGGAAAATTATCTGATAACGAAATTGAAAAAATTGTTATGGAAGAATTTGACGCAAGACCAGCAGCAATTATAAAAGAACTTGATTTATTAAGACCAATTTACAATCAAACAGCTAGTTATGGTCACTTTGGTAGAAATGATTTAGATTTACCTTGGGAAAAACTAGATAAAGTAGAAAAATTAAAGAAATATTTATAATATAAAAATCCCTTTTTAAGGGGTTTTTTATATTTACATAATACTATGCTACAATACACTTAGAGGAGATACTATGATTAAGATTTTAGGCGTTGTAGACAAAATAATATTTAGAAATGATGAAAATGGATATACAGTTGCAAGATTTATTTCAGAAGGAGAAGACCTTACAATAGTTGGAAGTTGTATTGAAATAAAGGAAGCTATGGATTATGAACTTAGCGGAGATTTTATTCATCATAAAAAATTTGGAGAACAATTTTCTTTTGAGGAAATAAAAAAGGTTTTACCAGAATCTAAAGATGGAATGATAAAGTATCTATCAAGTGGAATAATTCCCTTCATAGGCGAAAAGACTGCAAAAAAAATTGTAGAAGAATTTGGGGAAGATTCCTTAAGAATTGTAGAAGAGGATACTGACAAACTTTTAAGAGTTGAAGGAATTGGAAAAGGAAAACTTAAAAAAATCAAAGAATCTTTGGCAGATGGAAAAGAGCTTAGAGAAGTAATGGCTTTTTTAAATAAATATGATTTAGGAACAAATTTAGCCTTAAAAGTTTTTAAGGAATATAATACACAATCCATAGAAGTAGTATCTCAAAATCCATATAAACTTGCCGAAGATATACAGGGAATAGGATTTAAAAAGGCAGATAACATTGCAAGGACTATGGGATTTGAAAATGATTCCTCATTTAGAAAACAAGCAGCTCTTAAACACACATTATCTAAAGCTGCAAATGATGGTCATGCTTATCTTCCAAAAGATGAACTTTTAAGAGAAACTTCAAAACTTATTTTTATAAATGAAATGGAATTAGAAGAAGAAGTTGGAAAACTTTCATTAGATGATAAGTTTTTTATAGAAAAAAGAGATGAAGAAATAAATTGTTATTATGCACCACTTTTAAAAGCAGAAAATTATGTAGCAGGAAAAATAAACGAATTAAATAAATATAAATTTAAAGAAAATATAGATATAGATAAAAGTTTAGAAAAAATAGAAAAAAAGCAGAAAATTGAATTTGCAACAAATCAAAAATTAGCAGTAAAGGAATCTGTGGACAATGGAGTTTTAATCATAACAGGAGGTCCAGGGACGGGCAAAACAACAACATTAAAAGCAATAATAGAAGTCTTTGAAGAAATGGATAAAAAGATATATTTAACGGCTCCAACAGGTCGTGCAGCAAAGCGAATGAAAGAAGCAACAGGTAGAGATGCATCAACAATTCATAAAATGTTAGAGCTTGGATTTTCAGATAGTGATGACAATATAAATTATGGATATGAAGAAGAGTTTAATTTAGAATGTGATGTACTAATTGTAGATGAAGTAAGTATGGTTGATTTAATACTTATGAATACACTTTTAAAAGCTGTTAAGAAAGGTACAAGACTTATTTTAGTTGGAGATAAAGATCAACTTCCATCAGTTGGAGCAGGAAATGTGCTTTCAGATTTAATAAAGTCTGAAGTTGTTAAAGTTGTAAATTTAAATGAAATATTTAGACAATCAGAACAGTCTATGATTATAAAAAATGCCCATCGTATAAATAATGGTGAGTTTCCAGAGTTTAAAAAAGATTCTGATTTTTTCTTTATATATGAAAAAAATGAGACGAAAATTTTAGAAATAGTTAAAGATTTAGTAAATAGAAGATTACCTGATTATTATGGTTTTAAACCACAAGAAATCCAAGTACTTGCGCCTATGAGAAAGGGAACAGTTGGAGTAAATAATTTAAATAAAAACTTACAAATGGTTTTAAATCCAAAAATAAATGACCAAACAGAATTAACGATATCAGATAAAACATTAAGACTTAGTGACAAGGTAATGCAAATAAAAAATAATTATAATCTTTCCTATGAAATTGATTCTGATTTTTATAAAGAAGAAGGAGAAGGAATTTTTAATGGAGATATAGGTTATATTGTTGATGTTGATAGTGAAGAAAAACAGTTAAGTGTTCTTTTTGAAGATATGAAAAAAATAAAATATGATTATCAAGATCTTGATGAACTTACACTTTCCTATGCTTCAACAATTCATAAATCTCAGGGTTCAGAATTTCGCTGTGTAGTTATTCCAATAACTTATGCACCATATTTATTATTAACTAGAAATTTAATATATACAGCAATAACTAGGGCAAAGGAGCTTGTTGTTTTAGTTGGAGAGCATAGATTCTTAGATATTATGATAAAAAATGATAATATTTCAGAAAGATATTCCAACCTTTGTAGAAAGTTAAGGGATAGCAATGTTTAGAGATGTAAATATATTTTCTAATAAATGTTTAATATGTAATGTAAAAGATATTTATAAATATAATATTTGTAATGATTGTTATTGTAATTTAGAAGAATATAGAGATAGTTTAGATTATAAATTTAAGTATTTAGATGAGATTTATGTAAATTATTATTATAATAATTTTTTAAAAGAAATAGTTGTAGATTTTAAATATAATGAAAAAACTTATTTAGATAGATTTTTTGGAGAAATGTATATAAATAAAATTTTTGAAGAAAAGTTAAATAAAAAATATAGTTTAATAACTTATATACCTATGACAAAATATTATGAAAATAAAAGAGGTTATAATCAGTCAAAATTAATTTCCGAATATATATCTAAAAATACTTTAATTGAAACAAAAGAATTGTTATATAAAAATAGAAATAATAAAAGACAAAAAGATTTATCAAAGGAAGAAAGATATGGAAATGTAAGAGATATTTTTTCTTGTAGGGAAGATGTTTCAGATAAAAATATTTTAATAATTGATGATATAGTTACAACTGGATATACTTTGGACTTTGCAGCTAAGGCACTAAAAGAATTAGGGGCAAAAAAAGTAGCTGCAATAGTAGCAGCTACACATCGTAGTCTTTGATTATAGGCTTTATAACAGATTCTTCTCGAGGCCAATACTCATCAGATTTTGTACTTATCATAGAAGAGATAACTGCATTTATTTCACCGCCAAGAAGTATAATCATACTCATAAGCCAGAGCCAAATAAGTAAAACCATCATACCTCCTAGAGATCCGTAAGTTATAGAATAATTTGCAAAATTACCTACATAAAAACTAAATATTTTCGTTACTAGAATAGTTCCAAAGGTTGCAAAAAATGCACCAGGGACTATTGTTTTTTTTCTAAGTAAATGTCTTTGATCTGCACTTGGTGAATATTTATATAAAAGTGCAAAAGTTATTATCATATATGATATAGGTATAATATTGTTTAGAATTCTCCATAAAGAAGTGGTTTTAGATTGAAGTCCTATATAATATATTAAATTTTCTAAAATTATTTTTCCAAATACTTGTGTAAAAAGTAAAAGGATAATCATTATTGCAAGAGCAATAGTAAATCCAATTGAAATTAAACTTATCTTTAAAAAACCACGAGTTTCTTTAAATCCATAAGCCATATTTATATTTTTTATAATTTGTTTTATTCCCTTAGAAGCAGACCAAAATCCAAGAATAACGGAGAAAGAAAGTAATTCTCCTGAACTAGAAGCAGTAATTTCTCCTAAAAAATTTGTAACTGTTCCAGAAATTTCATTTGGTAAAAACTTTACAAGACTAATAATAGACTCTGAAGAAAATATATTTGTAAAATTTAAAATATTTAAAAGAGCAATTAAAAAAGGGAAGATAGATAGTATTATAAAATAAACTAAACTTCCACTAGCGCTTATAAGTCCATGATCATTAAATCTATATAGGAGTTTGTCTAAGAAAACAAGAAATGGATTATTTCTGTTATCATAGAGCCATTTTTTTATCTTTTTCAATATCTTACACCCCAATTAGGATTATATCATATATTAAAAAAATGTATATATTGTGTTAGAATAGAATCATATAGGAGGTTTCTATGAAATATAATATATTAGTTTGTGATGATGAGAAAGATATTGTATCTGCAATAGAAATATATTTAGTAGCAGAGGGATATAATGTATTTAAGGCATATGATGGTTTAGAAGCACTTGAGATTTTAAAAAAGGAAGAAATTCACTTAGGAATAATGGATCTTATGATGCCTAATATGGATGGAATATCAACAATATTAAAAATTAGAGAAAAAAATAATATTCCTATAATAATCCTATCAGCAAAATCTGAAATAACAGATAAGATAATAGGACTCAATATAGGGGCAGATGACTATATTGTAAAACCTTTTAATGCTATTGAGTTAGTAGCAAGAGTAAACTCCATTTTAAGACGTTATATGAGCTTAGGAAGTGCAGATATTGATAAGAATCAATTTGTTTTAGGAAGAATTATTGTAAATGATACTGCAAAGGAAGTTTTAGTAGATAATACAGCAGTTAGTTTAACACCATATGAATATAAAATACTTTTACTTCTTATAAAAAATAAAGGTAGAGTATTTACATCAGATGAAATTTATGAAAATGTATGGGAAGAAGAAGCTCATGATGTAAAAAAAGTAATTTCTGTTCATATATCTCATTTAAGAGATAAAATAGAAATTAATCCAAGAAAGCCAGATTTAATTAAATCAGTTTATGGTATGGGTTATAAAATTGAGGATAAATAATGATATTTAATATTAAAAGATTGTTAAGAAAGATAGCCTATTATGTAATAGAAGAAATTTATTTAGAATGGATATTTTTAGATCTTTTTATATTTTTTGGGATTATTTTCGGACGTATTGGATACTTAATAGGATTTTTAGCTTTTATACCAATAATGATACTTAAAATTTATAAAAAAGGCGTAAAAGAATCGGTATTTACAATAAATTTATTAGAACAACGTAACGAGAATTATATATTTTTAATATATGGATTAGTAAATATAATGGTTGCCTTTTCAATGTTAAATTTAGATGCAAGAAGATTTCATACCTTTGTTGGAATATGTGTTTTTAGACTTATATTTGCAGCAGAAGATATATATGTGCAAAATTATATATTAAATGAAACTATTGAAAATCTTTATTCTGAAGGAGAAGTTAATAAAATTTCTAAACTATCAGATAAAAAGACAATAGAAAGTATGGAATTTCTACAACTTATAAAAGAAGATGTAAAGGCAGCTGTTGATAAAAAAGTTGAAAGTGAAAAACTTAAAACAGAGCTTATAACAAATATATCTCATGACTTAAAAACACCACTTACGTCTATAATAAGCTATACAGATATTTTGTCTAAAAAGAACGAAATGGATGATGAAGCTAAAAAATATATAGAAATACTTGGCAGGAATTCTGAAAGACTTATGAGTTTAATAACAGATCTTATATATGCTTCTAAAACAGGTTCGGGAAATGTAAAAGTTGAAAAAAGTTTTATAGATTTCAACGAATTAGTTTCTCAAATTTATGGAGATTTTGATGCATCTTTTCAAAAAAGAGATTTGGAATTTATATATAGCTTTGACAATGAAGATTTGAAATTATATACAGATGGAAATATTTTATCTAGAATAATACAAAATCTAGTTTCAAATTCTTATAAATATTCAATGCCAGGAACTAAAATATATGCAAATACAGAATCGGATTTAGACAAAGTATATTTTACTATTGTAAATAGATCAGAAAAACCATTAAACTTAGAAGATTATTCAGTAGATGAATTTATGAAGGAAATGTTTAAATCAGAAAAAGCTAGAACAACAGAAGGTTCTGGGCTGGGATTGTATATAACAAAAAATTTAGTTGAAATTTTAGGTGGACAATTTAAAATAGAAATTAAAGAAGATTTGTTTCAAGTATATTTAGAATTAAATAGAGATTAAAAAAAAAGACCTTTATAGGTCTTTTTTATATTCTGATAAGTTTATAACTGGGCTAGTGGTTTTTTCTCTTAAATAATAATCATATATAAGACTTCCAAGATAAGTAACTACATAATTTTCATCTTCTAATTTAATTAAATTAAATCTTTCTAATATATCAATTATAAAATATTTATCTTTTTTAATATTTAAATCTGAAAAAATAAAAGTATTATTTTCATATTCAAGTATTTTACTAGCAACAGAAATCATATTGTTATATTTTTCTTCAAGTATAAAAGAAGTCATAAAGTTTTTATTAAAAATACTATCTATAAAAAGTGAATAGGCTTCTTCTTCATGGAGTTTTAAATAGTCATCAATTCTATCAGTAGGAAGTACATAGGTATTTTCTGTTTCAATTAAAGATTTTTCCTTAGCAAAATTATAAAAAATATTTATAAGTGGATAGTGACTTTGATTTATATTTTTAACATTTTTAGTAGGAGATAAATTTAATTCTTTACTTATGTTTTTTAAATGAGTAGGAATTAAAGTATCTTTGTTTTCTGATTTTAGAACATTCATAAGTTCAATGTATTTTAAAAATTCTCTAAAATTTGTATTTATTTTAAAATTCATATGATCAGGAACTATATCAAATAAACCTTCGTCAAAATAAAATCCCTTTGTAGAATTTTTTAATATTTCTTGATATTTAAATATATTATCAGAAACCTTTGAAAGTTCTGTACTTGCCTTTGTAGTATTTATTCCATTTGAACGCATATAAGAATAAAGCTTTCTAAGAATAAATAGAGCATTGTAAAATTCTGAATTTGTTAAGAAATTACCATTTTCAGAAAGTTCTAAAAATATATCGATATATGAAAAATCATTGAAGTCAGAAAAGTTTTTGTTTTTAATTTTCAAAGAATCTTTATAGACGATATTCATAAGATAAAAACATTCGTCCTCATCAAACTCTGTAGTATTTTCAAGATTTACAAGAAAATGATCAAATATAAGTAATTCTTCATCATTAAAAAATATGTTTTTTAAATCTTCCTTTTCATTATTAGATTTTAATTTTAAATGTAGTTCTTCATAAGCATCTAAAGCAAGTCCAAAAACTATAAATAAATCAATTGTCATATCTTTTAAAGCTTTTATTTTGATATCAACACTTGAGCGCAATTCATATCCGAAACTTGTATAATCTGTTAACATTTCAAAAAACAGATCAGTCATTTCTTCATTTAAAATATTTAAAATGTGAACTATATAATAATATCCGTTAAAACTAACAAGTCTACCAAATATAAAATCTTGTCCTTGATTTAAATTTTCAATTCCTTTTTTTTCTATTTCAAACTCTTCATCAATTAAAATATCCAAAAGGGTAATAGTATTTTCATTAATATTTTTAATTAAGAATATACTTGTGTAACTTTCGTAAAGAGATTTTTTAATATCCTCTTTAAGGTTGTTGTTTATATTTACAAAAGTATTAAAAAAATTATTAAAAACTGCTTCAGCAGAATCTTTGTAGTTAATATCATCTAAAAGAAAATGAAGCTTTATATCTCTATTGCTTCTTGTAAAACGAATTAAATCTGAAGCTTCGTTATCTTCGCTTTTATCTTGAAGTTCCATTAAAATATCTAATTTTTCAATAAAATTAATAGATAAATTATAATTATTTTCACTTAGCTGTCTGTTTATTTCTTTGTCCATTTTTTTCTCCTATAAGCATATTTAATTCTTTTATATTTTTAAATATAACATTCATATGATAGTTGTACACAGTATTTAAATCACCATACAATTCTCCAGGAAATAATATAGTATATTTATAAATATCAGCAATAAGTTCTATATTTTCATCGCTAATATTAGGTCCTTTTTTTATATTAGAAAGAAGATTAAGTCTTAAATCAATATTAGTTAAAAGTTTAATAATATTTTTAGAAAGAGATAAATTAATCTTTCCATGTATTGGTGTATCAAGTTCTTTTAAAAGAAGTCCGAAAAACTTATCTGTTTTGTGATAAGACATTTCAAAAGCGCTGATATCACGAATTCCTTTATATAAAAATAATTCTTTCGAAGTATTAGTTGCTATTTTTGTAGTTTTTTTAGCTTCTTCAATAAAATCTTCATAAATATCTGGTGAAGATATAAGATAATTTATAGCAACACCAACAACGATACCAAGGAAGGTACCAACAATTCTATTAACACCATATATTATTTTGTCAGTATTTGATAAAAAACTGGCAATAAAAACAATACATGACATAGAAGCCATATCTTTAATTTTGAAAACTTGTAATATATATATAATTATAATAATCCCAAATCCTGCAACGAAAGGACTAATATATTCAGGAACATTAATAGATCCTAAAATAAATCCAAGTGATACACCAAATATAGCGGTAAACATTCTTTTTTTAACATCTTTAAAACTTTCGGCAAAAGAAGGTTTCATAGATGTTATAGATGCAATTGATGTAAAAATTGGAGAGTTTAAATTTAAAAGCATTGATAAATAAAGTCCAATTGTAACGGCAAGGGCAGTTTTTATAATTCTCATTCCAATAGTCTGTTTAAAATCAATATCTTTGAGACGCATAAAAATTCCTCCATTAAAGTAATTATACCAAAAAAAAGTGCTAATTTATCACAATTAGATAGAAATTAGAAATCAACAGGATATTAACAAAATATCAACAAATAGAATAGCTTATTTAGACATATACACAGAGTTATCAACACTATCCACAATTTGAAAGTTGTAACTAATTCCATATAGTGAAAAAATAAATGGTGTTAAAAGAATGATTTTAGGGTATATAAATTATATCAACAAAAGGAACTACAAAATGATTTGGAAGGAGTACTATTATGAAATTAAAATTAGTTGGAAAAAATTTAGAATTAACTCAAGGAATAAAGGATCAAGCAGAAGCTAAATTTGCAAAGTTAGATAAATATTTTGATGAAGAGGTTGAAGCAAGAGTAGTGTTTTCAACTCAAAAACTAACTCAAACAGTTGAAGTAACAGTATACTTACAAGGAACAATTCTTAGAGCAGAAGAATCTACTGATGATTTATACACTTCAATGGATAAAGCAGTAGACGGATTAGCTAGACAAATAAGAAAATATAAAACAAAACTTAAAAATAGAAATCAAGATAATTCAGCAACAATTAGATTTGAAAATATTGAAGAAGAAAAAGAAGAAGAAACTGGTAAAATAGTAAGAAGAAAAAGATTTGACTTAAGACCAATGCATGAAGAAGAAGCAATTCTTCAAATGGAACTTTTAAATCATAATTTCTTTGTTTTCTTAAATGCAGCAACAGATAATGTTGAAGTATTATACAAAAGAAAAGATAAAAATTACGGTATTATTCAAGTTAATTAAAATGAAATCTAAAAGAAGACTTAAGTCTTCTTTTTTTTAATATATTGATTTACTTTTAAAATCCTTTAAAATAATAAGTATAAGAGGTGGATAATGAGTAATTTTATATATGATTTTTTTAAACCAGAAACAATAGAACATCCCTTAGTAGATAATTTAAAGGATATTCTTGAAATATTAGAAGAAAGTTATTTAAGAAGAATAGCTAAAAACAATGATGTAAATGAAGAAGAATATAGCAGAAATCAATTAATAGATTTATTGACTATAAATATTCCAAAGGAATTTAGAAAAAAAATTATGAAATTTAATGAAATAGAACATAAATCTTTTAATGAATTTTATATGGGAATAATTGATTATTCAGATGAAAATGTATATATAAGTTTAAAAGAATTTTCAAATTTAGGTTTTATATTTTTATTTACAGAAAATGGTGGAAAACTTTATAATTTTAGAATTCCAGAAGAAATATGTGAAATATATGATGAACTTTTAAAAACAACTTAGGAGGGATATTATTAAAATCGCAATTGCTCAGTTTGAGCTGATACATAGGGATAAAAGTAAAAATTTAGAAAAAATAATTTATTATGTTAAAAAAGCAAGTGAAGGTGGAGCAGATATTATTCTGTTTCCAGAACTTACTTATAATGGATATATTTTATCTAAGGAGGAATTTTTAGAAACATCTGAAACTCAAGATGATTTTTTTGTTGATAGGATAAAAGATTTAGCAAAAGAATATAATATTTATATTTTAGTAGGATATGTAGAAAGAGAAAAAGATGATTTGTATAATTCTGCTATTTTAGTTGATACGTTTGGAGAAATACTTTTAAATTATAGAAAAAATTATCTTTGGAAAAAAGAAAATGTTATTTTTACAAGTGGAGTAGATGCTCCTGTTATTGAAACTGAGTTTGCTAGGATTGGAATTTTAATATGTTATGATATGGAGTTTCCAGAACCAGCACGAAAACTTGCTAGAGAAGATGTAGATATAATTTTTGTGCCATCTTGTTTTAGTAAGTTTGCAGAAAATAGATGGGATATACTTTTAAATGCAAATGCACTTTTTAATCTTATTTATGTAGTTGGAGCAAATGTAGTTGATGAATATTGTTGTGGAAAATCAAAAATTATTGGACCAGATGGAAAAAATATTATTGAACTTTCAGATAAGTTTGAAGACTTTGCTATTTGTGAAATAGATTTAACAGAAAAAGATGTTCTTCGTGAAAAAATTCCATATTTTAAAGATTTAAAATAAAAAAACCGTAAGAATATTCTTACGGTTTTTTTGATTTAATTAAAGTACAGCTTGAGCTGCAGTAATAATAGCTAGTGAATAAACTTCATCTGTGTTACATCCACGAGATAAGTCATTTACTGGGCTATTAAGTCCTTGAAGGATTGGTCCAACTGCTTCAAATCCACCAAATCTTTGAGCTATTTTGTATCCAATGTTTCCAGCTTCAAGACTTGGGAAGATAAATACATTTGCGTTACCAGCAACTTCAGAACCTGGTGCTTTTTTAGCTCCTACAGCAGGAACGAAAGCAGCGTCAAATTGAAGTTCTCCGTCAACTTTCATTTCAGGATTTAATTTTTTAGCTTTTTCAGTTGCATTAGCTACTTTAGTAACTAAGTCATGAGAAGCAGATCCTTTTGTTGAGAATGAAAGCATAGCAACTTTAGGGTCAATTCCAAAAAGTCTTGCAGTTTCTTCAGAGATAACTGCAACTTCTGCTAGTCCATCTTCATCAAGTTCAATATTAATAGCACAATCAGCCATTAAATATTTTTCTTCGCCTTTAAGCATTAAGAATGATCCACTTGTTCTACTAAATCCTGGTTTAGTTTTAATAATTTGAAGAGCTGGTCTTACAGTTTCTCCAGTTGTGTGAACTGCACCAGAAACCATTCCTTGAGCTTTTCCAGCATAAACAAGCATAGTTCCAAAGTAGTTTGGATCTTTAAGTATTTCTCTTGCTCCAGCTTCGTCAACTTTTCCTTTTCTTCTTTCAACAAATTTTTCAACTAATTCGTCAATGTCGTTAGAAGTTTCAGGATCAATTATTTCAAGACCTTCAATATTAATATTTTCAGCTTTAGCAGTAGCTTCGATTTCAGCTAATTTTCCTAAAACAACTGGTTTTAAAACTTTTTCATTATTTAGTTTAACAGCAGCAGCTAGGATTCTTTCATCTTCCCCTTCAGGAAAAACAATAGCTGGCATTTTTTCTTGTACTTGTGATTTTAGTGATTCGATTAAAGACATAAAATTACCTCCGTTTTAATTATATACATATCAATTTCCACATATGGAAATTGGCCTATTGTTCATTATATAACAAAGTAGGCCAATTTTAAAATGCTTATTTTAATTTTTAACTAAAAAATAATGTAGAACTCCATTATCATCTTCGTAATAATCGGCAATGCCAAGAGCTCTTAAATGTTCTAAATGAGAGTGAGCTTCTCCAGCAGCAAACCATTTTTGAGATTTAGGAAACTCATCCCAGTTCTTAGCTGAGATATCCCATTGTAAAGCCTTAGTTACGTCACGAACGGTACAATCTTTTTCAGTAATAGCTTTAGTTGCCTCATCAAGTCTATATCTATGATGTTGCTTTAAATCCTCAATACGAGCATTTACATCATCAACTAAAAATCTATGTGAAGAAAATAGATGCTTAATATTTAATTCTTTAATTTTATCTAAATTGCTAAGATAAGTTCCAAGACTATCTCCAACATCAAATCCCCAGAATTGAATATTTGGAGTTATTTTTCCAAGTATATGATCGCCACAGAAAAGTATTGATTTATTTTTATCATAAAGTCCAACCATTCCAGGAGTATGACCTGAAAGATCAAGAATTTCAAAATCAAAAGTATCAAGCTCTATATGGTCGCCAGGATTTACTGGAGTATATTCAAATTTCTTTCTAGGTCTATATTTAAAACCAGGATGGTCTTCAATTTTTAAATTATCAATATCAAGACCTTGCATATGACCATATGATTCAATTTTTGGCCAATGATTACCATATCTTTCCATAAAATCTCTGTGTAAAGCTCCATCAACTTCACCCATATAGATTTTAACTCCTAAATCATCATAAAAATTAACAAGACCAGTATGATCTGAATGAAGATGAGTTAAAAATAGAGAAGTTTTTTCTATATCTAAATCAAGATCTTTTATAAAACTACGAGTAAGATCTAAAATTTCATCAGTATTAAAACCTGTATCGATAATAAGATTTCCTTTATCAGTCTTAACAATATAAATATTAATAGACTTTAAGGGATTTCCTTTAAGTGGTATTTCAGCTAAATATATATTTTCATGAACCTCAGTTAAATAATCTAACATATCTTTTTTCCTCCTTAGATATTCTAATAGGATAATACCATCATTAGTCTAAATCTAAACTTAAATTGATTTATTTATGTGAAAAGGTTATTATATTAACAAGTAACTAATAATATATATGTTAGGAGAAAAGCCATGCAAAAGAAATTTTTAATAATATTAACTTTTGTATTTTTATTTTCTTCTGTATACGCAAGAGAAAATTTTATTGATATAGACGGCCATTGGGCTAAGGAATACATAGAAGATTTAAATAGAGATGAGTTAATAAAAGGCTATGAAGATAATACTTTTAAACCAAACAATGAAATCTTAAATGTAGAGGTTATATCAATAATAAATAAAATTATAAAGTTTGATAAACAAGAAGAAATAGAATTTGAAAATGACAGTCAGGCTCAATGGTATTATGAAGATTTAAAAAAAGCTAAGGCTGCAGGATATATTGAAATAGATAAAAATTTTGAAATTAAACCAATATCAAGAGTAGAAATGTGTCAAATAATTTCAAAAGTATATAAATTAGATGGGTATGATTTTGATGTAAGCTATTTTAAAGATTGCAATGATTTATCAAAAGAGGAAAAACAGGCAATATCAGCTCTAGTTATGAATAAAATTGTAAATGGATATGAAAATGGATTGTTTAATCCAGAAGGAAAACTAACAAGAGCAGAATTTTCAAAAATAATATCTATATCAATGGATACATTTAGCAGTGAAAATGTAGAAAATAAAAATGATGAAAATATAGTAGAAAGTATAGATGAATTAAAAGAAAAACTTTTAGAATTAATTAAAAAATCAAAAGATTTAGAACTTGAAAGATATTCACAAGAAAGTATTTCAAATTTAAATTCAGAAATATTTATAGCAGAAAAAATATTAGGAAGTAGTACTGATAAAAAAGAATTTTTAGATTCTATAAATAAAATAGAAGAAGCAGTTAGAAATTTAAAATATATTAGTAATAACCCTAAATTAACATTTGAAGTAAAAGATTCAAATGGACAAAATATAGATTTTTCAATTCTGTTAAATGATGAAGATTATGAAAATGGAAAAGAAATAAAACCAGGAAGATATTTTGTTAGAATAAATTCTAAGGGAATGGAAGAATATCAAACTTATATAATAGTAGATGACAAAGATAAAATTATAGAAATTCAAATGGAAAAAGAAAATTCTGATGACTTTGAACTAAAGTTGTCTAGAGGATTAAGTTCTGAAAAAAGTAGATACAGAAGAAATGAAAGAGTTACAGTAAAAATAAATATTCCAAATGGAATGGATCTAGATAGTTTTATAGTAAATGGAAAAAATAAAAAACTATTAAGTGATGAGTATATATTTTTAATAACAGAAGATACAAAAATAGAAGCGATATTTAAATAAAGAAAAAGAGACGGTAAAATCCGTCTTTTTTTTATGTATGTATTAAAAAAATGCAAAAAAAATACCAGTAGAAATCTACTAGTAAAAATAATGGTCGGGGTGAGAGGATTTGAACCCCCGGCCCCTTGGTCCCAAACCAAGTGCGCTACCAAACTGCGCCACACCCCGACGACTTATTTATTATATGATAAGTTTTAATAAAAATCAAGTCTTTTATTAAAAAAATAAAAAGCTAGTATTTTTACTAGCTAAACTATGGTCGGGGTGAGAGGATTTGAACCCCCGGCCCCTTGGTCCCAAACCAAGTGCG